>NZ_CALETI010000050.1 GCF_937920075.1 uncultured Agitococcus sp. | reverse complement strand
AAGAAAACTTTAGCATGAGCTTAGAAAGCGCGGGTACAATCACTTATACAGCGGCGGTTTAATATGCGCGGTTTAGTATTGTTAGACATCGAGGGGCTAGAGTTTAATCTAGTCCCAAGTTTTGAGAATTTAGACAAATTAGAAACGGCGACAGGTAAGCCTATCTATGAGTTAATTTTTCAAATGCAACAGCCAAAAGTTGGCGACATTACCAAAGCATTGCTTGCCTGTGCAGTGCCGACAACAGGCCGTTATCCCGACTGGTGGACGCGTGAAGAATTCTACAAGCGTATGCTAAAGTCAAAACGCCTTAGTGATTATGCCATTGCGGTTGCTACTTTCGCGGGTAACATCTTGACAGCGGGTAGTGATAGCGACATTAAAACCGTGTCAGAGGACGGCGAAAAAAAGTAGGTAAGGGCAGCATTTGGCATAAGTTGTGGTCGAGTGCTGTCATCTACTTATCAATACAGCCGCGTGATGCGTGGCAATTAACGCCTTTCGACTTTTGGGCGTTATGGGATACGCACTTAGATAAGATGGAAATAATCACAGGCAAAAGTTACAGCAAGCCGATGTCATTGGCCGAGTTCCACGAACTAAATGAGGAGTTAGACAAAATTCATGGCAACAACTGACGACCTTATAATTAGTTTACGCGCCGATGTAACCCAGTTACAAAATAGCCTACAACAAGTCAACCAACAGTTAAACAATACACAACAGCAAGGCCAACAAGCTAACAACTCGTTATCAAGTGGCTTTAGTCAGTCGGCTGATAAAGCCAAAATGTTAGCGGCTGCAATCGCTACAGCAACGGCGGCTGTCGGTGTGTTGACTGCTACCACATCAAACGCAATACGCGAATTTAACTCATTAGCTAACAGTCTAAACTTAACCTACAATCAATTAGCGCGATTGCGAGCCGTGTCAGAGGGTGCAAACCTTGAAACTGACATGATGATTGACTTGGCCAAAACGCTTAACGAGCAAATAGGCGAAGCGGCTAATGGCAATAAAGATTTTGAAGAGTCCTTTGCGCGTCTAGGCTTGTCAATGTCAGAGTTGACAAAATTAGGTGTAGATGAACAGCTAATCACGGTTGCAAATGCGCTTGGCCAAGTTAGCAGTCAGGCAGATAAAGCACAAATAGGTGCTACTCTTTTTGGTGATAATTGGTTGCCTGCGTTAAAACTCACCGAAGTTAATGTAAAAGCATTGGCAAATGAGTTCGATAATTTACTACCAAAAATTGATGATTTAGATGTAAGCCGCGCGATTGAGGCTGACAAAGAATTTGACAAACTTATAGCTAACTTGCGTACTACGACCGAGATTGTTAGCAGTGATTTAAGCCCAGCCTTTACGGTTGCCACACGCAATCTAAACGCGATGTTTAATGTTGACTCAGGCGACTTAGAAAACAATATAAGCGTACTTACGTTTTTATCCATTGAGCTTGGCGCACAGCTAATTAACATCTTTACCGCTACCAATGGCATCGTAAAAATTACAGCAGCATCTATCGGCACATTGGGCAATATCATCGTAATGGGTGTTGCAGTGCCTATCGCGGCTGTGATGGACGTTTATAATACAAATGTTGCAGCTTTAACAAATGCGATGATTAAAGCCGAAAACGTCTATAATAAATTTAAAGGTTTACCACCTGTTGACCCTGTACCAATCAATAAAACCGCCTCATTAAACGCGGTAATGGAACAAGTAAAACAGACTAAAGAATTTTTAGAATCGTTTGCTACAACAGGTATCGAAGATTTTGCAAGCGGCATCGGTGGCAAAGCGGGCGAAGCGTTTAGAGATGCGGCGATTGAAGAAGCAAGCCAAGTCAAAAACAAAAACAAAACAGGCGAACCCACAGCACCAAAGGGCGGCGGTGATGATGGTGATGCGGCTAAAAAAGCAGAAGAGTTACGCAAGGCCGCTCAAGAATACTTAAAATCGTTAGCTGAGTCAAACATGACAGAGCTACAGCTTAACGAAC
>NZ_CALETI010000049.1 GCF_937920075.1 uncultured Agitococcus sp. | reverse complement strand
ATCTGGGTAGGTCAGGATAAAAGTAGTTTTTACGGGCAAAAATACTGGTGCGGCCAATTTGTGCATCAACGCCTAAACCAAAACGAATCGCCATATTCACGGCTTCTTGGTTAAGGACAGGCAATACACCAGGCATACCTAAATCAATTAAGCTGGCTTGGGTGTTGGCTTCTGCACCAAAACTTGTGTCACTGCCCGAAAAAATTTTACTATTGGTTGCTAACTGTACGTGTATTTCTAAACCAATCACAGTTTCCCATGACATAGGATGTTCCTCTTAAGCAAATTGTTCAGGCAATTCTTTATGCCATGTGGTCACTTGTTGATAACGATGGGCAACATTTAATAAACGTGATTCTTGCCAGTAATTACCAATTAATTGCAAACCAACGGGTAATTTTTGGCTAAAGCCTGCAGGAATGCTCATCGCAGGTAAGCCAGCTAAGTTGGTGGCGATGGTGTAAATGTCGGATAAATACATAGCAATCGGGTTGGCATTCTTTTCACCAAAACCAAAAGCAACAGACGGTGAGGTTGGGCCAGCAATCACATCACATTGAGCAAAAGCATTAGCAAAGTCTTGTTGAATTAAACGACGAACTTTTTGGGCTTGTAAATAATAAGCATCATAGTAGCCAGCCGATAACGCATAAGTCCCAATCATAATACGGCGTTTGACTTCACTACCAAAACCTTCACCACGAGAACGTTTGTATAAATCGGTTAAATCGACAGGATTTTCACAACGATAACCAAAACGTACACCATCAAAACGCGATAAGTTGCTAGAGGCTTCGGCAGGTGCAATCACATAATAAGCAGGTACAGATAAACCTGTGTTTGGTAAATCAATATCCACCAAAATTGCCCCAAGTTTTTCTAACTCTTTTAAGGCATCTCTGACCACTTGTTCTACTTGGCCATCTAAACCTTCACCAAAATACTGTTTGGGAAGTCCAATGCGTAAACCTTTTAAGTCGTTATTTAAGTTTGCGGTATAGTCTGGTACAGGGGTGTTAATGCTGGTTGAGTCTTTAGCATCATGGCCAGACATCACATTCATTAATAAAGCGGCATCTTCTGCGGTTTGGGTCATTGGGCCAGCTTGGTCTAAGCTAGAGGCGAAGGCAATCATGCCCCAACGGGAAATACGGCCATAAGTCGGTTTTAGACCTGTTAAGTTACACAATGCCGCAGGTTGACGAATAGAACCGCCTGTATCTGTGCCTGTGGCTGCAGGGGCTAAACGTGCGGCAACGGCTGCGGCAGAGCCACCCGATGAACCACCCGGAACTTTGCTTAAATCCCAAGGATTTTTAACGCCACCGTAATAACTGGTTTCGTTAGAAGAGCCCATTGCAAATTCATCCATATTGGTTTTACCCAACATCACTAAGCCAGCCGCCTCACTTTTGCTAATCACCGTGGCATTATAGGGGCTAATAAAGTTATCGAGCATTTTTGAAGCACAAGTGGTTTTTACGCCTTGGGTACAAAAAATGTCTTTTTGTGCAATCGGAATGCCTGCTAAAGCATGAGCTGTGCCTTGAGTACGAGCGGCATCGGCAGCATCGGCTTGACGTAGGGCTTGGTCGGCACAAACAGTAATAAAGCTATTGAGTGAGCTATCGTATTGGGCAATACGTTGTAAAAAATGTTGCGTTAGCTCACGGCTAGAAAAATCGCCACGGGCTAAGCCGTCACGCAGAGCGGCTAAGGTATAGGTATGTAACATGGTAAACCTTAATTGGGGTTGCCAAAATATGAAGTTCCCTGTCTTGTTAAGACGGTGAGGGAGCTAATTCCTGATAAAACTATGTTGTTTATTCAATGACCTTAGGTACTAAATACAAACCTTCTTGTACCGCAGGTGCAATTTTTTGATAAGCATCACGTTGATTGGTTTCGGTGACAACATCTGGGCGTAAAGGTTGTGTCACATCAACGGCATGTGCCAAAGGCTCAATGCCTTGCGTATTTACTGCTTGTAGGTCGTCAATTAAGCCTAAAATATTATTTAAGCTATCGGTATAGCGCGATTTTTCCTCATCACTTAAGCCTAAACGCGCTAAGTGAGCAATTTTGTTAATATCGTTAAGAGTTACAGCCATGATTTTTTCTATCGTCAATAAATAAAGCTTTAAAGGTCTGCAAATTATCACAGACTATGAAAATACAAAACAAGCTTTTATTTTAACGTAGTTAGCTTGTTCAAAATAGCACATTCCGTTACAGTTTATAGGCTAAAAGGGTATTTGGAATATTTTATGCTAAAGCGTTTGTTAAATCTGTTTTCGGTGGATGTCGCCATTGATTTAGGAACAGCCAATACAGCTATTTTTGTCCCCAAACGTGGTGTTGTGTTACAGCAGCCTACTGTAGTGGCTATTCGTCATGGTGAGCATGGTCGTAGTGTCGCGGCAGTGGGTAATGATGCTAAGGATATGTTGGGGCGTACACCCATTGGTTTAAATGCAATTCGACCACTTAAGGATGGGGTAATTGCTGACCTCGAAATGACCGAAGTGTTATTGCAATATTTTTTACGCCAAGCAAACGTCAAAACTCAAGTTAAAAAGAATATGCGTGTTTTGGTTAGTGTACCTGCCAAAGCCACTTTATTAGAGCATCGTGCTGTGCGTGAAGCCGTAGACGGTGCTGGTGCTAATGACATCCGTTTAATTCATCAAGCGATGGCTGCTGCTATTGGTGCAGGATTACCCATCGACCAAGCCTGTGGTTCGATGGTGGTCAATATTGGCGCAGGAACGACCGAAATTGCCGTGATCTCCTTATTAGGTTCGGTTTATACCGACTCTTTGCGTGTGGGTGGTGATATGATGAATGAACGTATTACTACCTATATTCGTCGTAAATATGGTTGTTTGATTGGCGAAGCGACAGCCGAACATATTAAGCAAGAAATAGGGATGGCTTTAGTTAATCCCGAACAGCAACAAAATACGATGGAAGTGAGAGGGCGTCATTTGTCGGCAGGTGTGCCAACGGCAATAAAAGTCAGTGCCGCAGAAATTGCTGAAGTGTTACAAGAGCCGTTGCGCAATATTATTAACGCCATTAAAAATGCTTTAGAAGATATGCCTGCCGAATTATCGGGTGATATTGCTGAGCGTGGTATTGTGCTAACAGGTGGTGTGGCTAAATTAGCACAAATTGATAAATTATTTAGTCAAGAAGTAGGTTTGCCAATGATTTTGGCAGAAGAACCCGAAAGTTGTGTCATTCGTGGTATGGGGCAGGCTTTAGCCTTTTTAGATAATCCTGCTTACGACAGTTTATTTGTTTATTCCTAAACAGGCGATATGGCTAATCCTTTTGATCGACAAAAACGCCGATTTAATCAATTTCCTACGCATGGTTATCGACTATTAATTATAGGCGTGATTGGTGGTAGTGTATTTTGGTTAAATACCCGTTATCCCACCGTTGTCGAGCCAGTCCATCATTATGGGCAGCAATTGGTTGAGCCTTTTATTCGTTTATTAAGTTATCCGCAACGTGTCATTGATGCGATAGATCAAACCCTACGTACCCCTCAACATTTACGCCAAGAAAATAAATTATTATCACGAGTGATTGTCCAGCAATCGGTTGAGTTACAACAGCTTGCCGAGCTAAAAGCAGAAAATGACCGTCTGCGCGCTTTAGTTAATATGCAGTCGCGCTTAGATGAAAATTTGGTTAATGCGGAGGTTGTGTCTTCCGTTGTGCAGTTAGAGCAACAAGTATTGATGCTCAATAAAGGTTTAAGAGAAGGTTTACAGGTTGGTTATCCCGTTTTAGATGCAAAAGGCATTATGGGACGTGTGATTGAGTCCAGTAGTCGTTTAGCGAAAGTGATGTTGTTAACCGATAGTCGCCATGCAATTCCTGTTCGAGTAAAACGTACTCAGGAACACGCGATTTTAAAAGGTACAGGAGATCATAGTCGTTTGCGTTTAGAATATGCACCAGACTCGATGGATATTAAACAAGGAGACATTTTAGAAAGCTCAGGCATGGGGCAGTATTATCCTGCTGGTTATCCTGTTGCTGTGGTGATAGATGTACAAAAAATTGGTGGCACTCACTTTGCCAATGTTACCGCACAAGCACTTGCGGATATTAATCACAGTAAACAAGTGATTGTATTGTTTAAACAAGCACCAATGATTGATGATGCCCCAAAAATAGAAGCTTTATTGCCGAAAAATACGAGTGATGTGCCATGAGTCGTTGGACAGTACAACGAGTCATGATGGTAAGTTTTCTTATGGGCTTGTTGTTATCGTTGTTCCCCTTGCCGTTGCATATTCGACAATGGTGGCCGGAATGGTTGTTGTTAATGGCTATTTTTTGGGGAATTCATCAGCCACAACTGTTTAGTGTCGGGAGAGCTTTTATATTAGGTTTAGTGGTTGATGCAATCACAGGTAGCACATTAGCGATGCACGCCATTCCCTATGCCATGGTTGTCTATTTAACAAGGCTTTGGGGACAAAACTTTCCATTATGGACGATGATAGAACAATTATTATTCATTAGTTTCTTGTTAGTAGTAGCTACATTAAATCATCTGTTTTTATTGTTGTTTTCGCCACTCATGTTTAGTCCATTAGTGGTGTATATACAAATCTTGATGTCAAGTTTAGTGGCTTGGTTTGTTATTAATCGTAGTTTGGTGCATTGGCACAGACAATTTTAAGAGTCATTATATGCTTTATTTAGCATCCACATCCCCACGACGTAAAGAGTTACTGCAACAAATTGGCTTACAATTTGGCATTCTAAGAATTGATATTGATGAAACACCTCTTGATGATGAATCTCCCCAAAGTTATGTGGCTCGTCTTTCTGCTGCCAAAGCACAAGCAGGTTTAGAGCAATGTGAAAATAACGATGATTTAGTGATTGCAGCGGATACAACCGTGGTATTTGACCAGCAAATTATTGGGAAACCAGAAACGGAGCAGCAAGCTTTACATATTTGGCAACAACTCAGTGGAAAAATTCATCAGGTATTAACGGGATTTACGGTTGCTAATCGACAGAAAACTAGAACAATGGTCGTTGTGACAGAAGTCTATTTCAGAGTATTGAGTCATCAAGAAATGTTAGCATATTGGCAAACGGGTGAGCCAAAAGATAAAGCAGGCGGATATGGTATTCAAGGTAAAGGCTGTTTGTTTGTTGAAAAAATAAACGGCAGTTATAGTAATGTTGTGGGTTTGCCCCTAACGGAAACGGCAATTGTATTACGCGAGTTTGGCTATCAGATCTAATTTTGTATAAAGAGATAAAATAAACGTTAATTGATTCAAACCAGTGAAGTTTTTTTGGTGTTAGACTTCACACTTAGCAAACAATAAATTACCTAATGCAGTAGCAAAATTATATGCTATTATCGACCCAATTTTTTAACTTTAACCATTAATTAGACCGTAGAAGCAAAGCTCCACGTCTAAATTTACAATTACAAACTTTGACTGCTAGAACAAGATAAAAACTAGCTGCTTAAAAGTGCAAGGAGATATAACGATGCGTCGTCCACCATTTACTGTCCGTCCTTTAGCTTTATCTGTGACTTTAGCCATTGCCACACCTGTTGCTGTGGCGGCCGATATTGCTGCTTCTGCTGTGGCCAGCCCTCAGGAAGTTAATAATGTCGTATTAACAGCTTCAGATAATGTAATCTCAGTTGCCACAGAAGTAACAGGTATTATAAAAGAACAGAATGATACAAATAGCACTCAATTGATTAAACAAGGCGCAGGCACTTTATCGTTAACCAACAATAACACCTATAAAGGTGGCACAGATGTCCAAGCAGGGACGTTAAGTGTGGCTCGTGCAGCAAGTTTAGGTGATGGAACAGTTAATTTAGCGGATGGTTCAACCTTAGAAACGCAATCATCAACAACGCTTACACAAGATATTACTTTAGATGGTAATGCCACCATTAAAATGGGTGGCCAAAACGCTGCTCAAAATATTACACAAATTACTTCTGCTATAACAGAAAAAGATCAAAAAAACGGCAATAGTAGTCTCACCAAAAGTGGCGCAGGCACTTTATCGTT
>NZ_CALETI010000048.1 GCF_937920075.1 uncultured Agitococcus sp. | reverse complement strand
TGGTCTGTTTTGGTTTATTAAATTTTGCACTTGCTGCAATTTCACCGATTGCCATAAGCTGTTGCATGGGTGGCATTGATGCAATTTCATAAGCGAGGTTAAGATTATTGCCTAACATATACGCAATTTCTGCGCCCTTTGGATGTTGTGCAACTGCTTCAAGTGCCATCGGTGCAAATTCAATGTTAGCAACATTGTTAAAAACCGCGTCAAAATCAGGAGCAACACTACGAACCTTTTCAACTTTAGCAACCCAGTCTTGAGCTTGCGCTTGTGCTTGGGTTTGTTGTGCTTGTTGGCTTTGCGTGGCCTGCGTTTTCTGATTAAGTTTGTACTCTGCAACGGCTTCGACATACTCATCTAAAGTTTCAAATTGGCTAATATCAGGTGCTTCTTGTTTTGGTGCAAGTTGCGCCTTTAATTGCTCTAATTCGGCTTTTAAACGGTTAGATTCAGCAATGGCTTCATACTTTTGACGTGTAACTTTATCAATGCGCTTTTTAACGCCTTCGGGTAGGCTGCTTTCGTCGTGTTCTTTTTCGGCTTCTTTGGCTTCAACTTCTTTCGGTGCGCTTTCGCTTTCGACTTCTGTTTCTACCGTTTCAGCCTCAATTGGCTCGACTACTTCGACCTGTGGTGATGAATCCACAACGACATCAGACTGAGATAAATCACTCATGGGATAAATACCTTGAAATCGGACTATTGCGCCATCACGGCGACCTAGTTTTGACTGTCTAGTAACAGTTATATAAACATAATCTATAACAGGTATTTAGTCAAATGATAGTTAAACGGGTTTAATAACGCATGGATTGCCATAAATATCTTTTACGCCATCTAGCATCACTTTCCCTACTTTTTCAATAAGAGCTTTATTTTGTGAAACGTAAGATTCGGCACTTATCACCCCTTGCTTATCCTGCTTACGTTGCCGCTTTTGAAGTTTCTTTAGCTTCTTTTTGGCTTTAACAATCTTTTTAGATATTATATTCATCGTTGGCTTTATACATTTTGCATTAAACTGTTCTAGCTCTTTTGCAAAATCGCTTGACTGCAAAAGTTCTAATGTTTTTCTTGTAACTTCGTCTGTACTTTCCATCACATCACCTCATCATCTTGTTGTAAGTCTGGTAATTGTACTCCAGACATATCAACGCTGCCACCCATATCAATCGGCATTTGTTGCTGTTCTTGCTGCATCATTTGTTCAGCCATTGGGTCGAAAACTTCTTGCTGTTCGTGTTGGTATATCTCGCCTTCTTCGGGCAGTTCAGGCTGTTGCGCTGCATTAGCAAGCGTTTGGTTTACAATAGCAATAACATCATCAGGCTGTAATCCTGCATTTGTTGCTAGTTTAGCCATCTCAATTTCCGCTTTAACGTCAATTTCGTACTTCTTGAGACGTAACTCATCTTCTTTATCATCCTTTTCGGCTTCTAGCATTTGAATCTGTTTAGTCATTTCATCTATTTGTTGCTTGCCCTGCTCAATCATCGCTTGCACTTCGGGCGGTAGTTGTTTCTGTTCACCGTCCTCGCCTTCATGGTCTTGCAGTTGTGGTGGTAGCATCTTTTTCATGCGCTCTGCAATCTCGTCAGCACCATCCCAGTCCATAGCCTTAATGATTAAATCACCTGCAATTTGCATAATTGCAGGATTAACGCGAGCAATCTCGACCATAGAATTTAACGCCTCAATGCGCTTAGTGGCATAGCTTGCGCCTTGCGTCACAACTAAATCATATTTACCCACTGATAAATCTAAAAACTTTTGTTGTCCGTCAACTTCGGCTAATTGATTGATTCGCTGTAATTTCTTTTCACCGTCTGCACCCATGATTTGAACAACGCGAGCTGAATCATAAATTTTAGGAATCAAGTCAATAATAGCGCGGCCTGTGTATCGTATCGCTCTTGACACGTTGTCAAAGTACGCAAAATTAGCGGTATCGCCCTTGCGTTGTTGTGCCAAGATTGCCCGACCTGATTTTTCGTTGTCTTGTTCACCCAATGACGCGCTAAAAATGCCAGTTGTTGACTTCATTTCGTCAACACACATTAAAGCCGCTTCATTTGCGCCCTTGTCCACAATCCCTGCGTTTAAACGCTGAGGTATGGTGGCGGTAGGGTCAGGATTATAGACAAGATAGGGTA
>NZ_CALETI010000047.1 GCF_937920075.1 uncultured Agitococcus sp. | reverse complement strand
CACTGCCCCAGCTTGTGGTGTTGGTTGTGTGGCCAATCATAAAAGGTGGCACACCAAAAGCGCGGGCAATATCTTCAACTTGAAATTGACGTGTAGCAATCAGTTGGGCATCTTCTGCACTAAGCGTTAGCTCTTGAATCTCCATGCCTTTGCCAAGCACACCAGGTTTACGTCTGTTGCCTGCAATTAAATCTGCCCACGCACTTTGAATTATTACTTTCTGATCTTCGTTGAGTTTGGCATCTTGAGTCTTAATGACAAACTCAGGTTTATTTCCTTCGCCAAAAAAGTCAGCACTAAAATTATCAGCAGCCAAGGCAATGCCACCTGCAAACTTTAACGAGTAACGCAAAGGGCTAATGCTACGCAAGCCATTAAAACCAAGTCCGCTAAAATGCAAAATATCATCTTGGTCAATCGTTTCAGTAATGCCTGTTAAGTTGTTTGTCACTACATACAAACGTCGGCTTGAATCATTTGGGTTAAGGCACACTTGCACATTTAATGGGTGCAACGGCTCAAGCATTTTTACGTCATCGGTATAAGGCGTAACACGATGAATCCGTGCAAAGCCATCACCATGCAAACACTTGCTTAAAATAATGTACGACCAAAACGCACTGGACGAATAAACAGGACTTGCTTGTTGATTGACAAACCACCAGTTATCGTGGTCAACGCGCTCTCTATCACCGTTTGAAGCCACACGGTACACAGGCAAAGGTAAGCTACTTACCGCCCCAGCAATCAATTGAATACACGCAAAGATTGCACTAATCGTTAATGCAGTGCGTTCGTTTAAGTACACGCCTGCGGTGCTAACGCCACCTGTTACAAACTCATTAAAACTAGACATACTTAAATTAGTAGAAGTCGAGTTTTGCACAAGTGGCTTACGTCTTGCTTTAGCGTGTCGTTTTTTCATAATTATAAAATACAGTAATAGAAGAAGGTATATCTTCGGTAAACAAAGCCGTTCTACCTGCGGCCATAATCAACGCCACAACAGGGTCAATTTTGCCGATTGATTTTTCTTTATCAGGTTTTTGATTGCCTGCTGCATCACGAACCATTACCACATTACTCATGGCCCAATTCATCACAGGGTCATTAGGGTGTTCGATGTTGCCTGTTAAAATATCAATCTCTAGTTGCTTCATAGCAGGCGACATAGACAAAAAGCCTTGTCTAAACTCAACCATCTCTACATCTTCGGCTTGTAAGTTATTTACAATTTGCGTAGCGTTATATTTATCGAACGCAATTTCTTTGATGTTGAGGCTATCTTTTAATGCCAAGACATCGCGCTCAATATAAGCGTAATCAGTCACGTTACCTGATGTTAAAGTTAGCCAACCTTGCTCTGACCAACGCTTATACAGTGCTGCGTTTTTGTTGTGTTGATCTAATGCTCTATCTTCAGGTAAATAATGTTTACACCAAATCCGTTTTTTACCATTAGGCATCGTAGCCATTAAAACTAAGCTGCATAAGTCACTGACGCTTGCTAAATCTAAACCAGCAATCACTAAGTTAGCTTGTTCAAAACTTTGCAACTCATACTTAGCCGCACATTTTTTCCACTGCTTAATAGGCATCCACTTACGCGCACCCTTGACCCACATATCTAAATGTTTAGTTAAGAAATTATCTAAGGCAGAAGGGTCTTGTTTTGCCTTGGTTGCAGCTTCACGCAATTTTTCAATATTGACTGATACGCCTAAATTTGGATTAGCCTTAATCCATTTTGTTTCGTCTTGCCAGTCGTCAGACTTTTCGTCTGTGTCGTCATCATCGCCAAGTTTTTCGACTTCATCTAACTGATAAATCACCCCTAAGTATTTATCATCTTCAATCGTTTCTTCTAATATGCCCTTAACGTATTCATCCTCAACACGGCATATTGTTTCAAGTCCACCAAAGCCAGCAGTGGTAATCATTAGCATTAAGGGCTGTTCGCGTGCGCCTGTCGCACTGTCGATAACATCGTAAAGTTCACGGCTTGGATGCGCGTGTAACTCATCAATCAATGCACCGTGAGGATTAAGACCATCTTCTGTTTTGGCATCCGCGCCTAATGGCACGTACTTACAAGACGTACCCGCAATAAACAAATTGTCTCGTTGGCTTGTAATGTGTTTTGCTAAGTCAGGTGACTGTCTCACCATCATTTGACTTTCAACATGAATCAATTTTGCTTGCGATAACTTGGTAGCAGCCGTAAAAACTTCCGCGCCTGCTTCACCATCGCCTACAAACAAATACAAACCTATACCAGCAATCCAAGTTGTTTTACCGTTCTTTCTCGCAACCCTAAAATAAGCCTTGCGAAAGCGGCGCGTACCATCAAACCGCAACCAGCCAAACATTAAAGCCGTCCAAAACGCTTGCCAGTCTGACAATATAAACGGCTGTCTTGCCCACTTGCCTTTGCTGTGCTTTAAAAAATCAAAGAAGCGTAAAGCATGGCGTGCGTGTTCTTCACTAAACACAAGGCCGCGCTCATGCGCGTTTTGCAAATCTCGGTAATGACGCTCAACCGCTAATCGTGTCCACTTACAAACAACAATATTACCTGCCAATACATCGCGTCCGTACTTATCCCAGTCAAGTGTGGCATTTGGCATTAGCCACCCACCAAACGCGGTTTACTGCCCACAAAATTAGTTAAGTTATCACCAAACAATTGACCTTGTTGTGGCTGTGCAATTAGGTTTTTGGCTTTTCTAAAACTCGGAATAGTCAAACACGCTTCGGGCAACCAATTAAGCAAATCGCGCTTTAAATGGCGAGCAGCATAAAACAACTGGTGAGGCTGTTCGTAACCGTTTGGCGTTGTGCAAAGGTACGAGCCCTCGTGTTCTTTCATGTACTTTTCAAGTTGTTCTTCGGTGTCCACCCACCGACAAAACGTAGTCACAATGACATTTAACAGCATGGCATCTGTTTGATGAATCAAGCCCTGATCTTTAAGTGCTTGCGTCACGTGCTGCCAAATCTTGCGCTCTTTGGGCGTAAGTTTTTTTATGCTATCTGGAATCTCGGCATCATTTTGATGCGTGTCGGCCAGTGGTTGAGGACTAGCAACCACCACCGTTAAATTAG
Organism: uncultured Agitococcus sp.; assembly: GCF_937920075.1. Classification (GTDB taxonomy): domain Bacteria; phylum Pseudomonadota; class Gammaproteobacteria; order Pseudomonadales; family Moraxellaceae; genus Agitococcus. Next base: position 1,632 of record NZ_CALETI010000047.1, on the reverse strand, counting down.
GTGGCTGATACATTTTAAAAACCTCAGCTAAGGGTTAATCAAACTCCCCCCAAGTCTAAAAATTCAAAATAGTTTATTTAAGGTTAAGGCGCGGTCTCTAGGGGCATAGTCATAGACTTTTAGTACCCCCTTCCCTAATTATTTTTAGAAGTAGAAGATACCCATGCACCCATATCTTTTTTAGCTGTCTTACTATTGTGACAAGACAAACACAAGGCTTGCCAATTGGCTTCATCCCAAAATAAATCTTGGTCGCCTTTGTGCGCCTGAATGTGGTCAACCACACTTGCAGCTTTAACAATGCCTTGTGATTGACAGTGAACACACAACGGATTGCTACTTAAATAATCTAACCGCGCTTGTCGCCATTGTGAGTTATAACCACGCTGATAACTATTACCGCGCTCTTTGTCGTATTGTGTTTTTTGTTGTTGGTGGGCTAAGCAATAACCTTGCTTAACCGCGTACTGTTTGCACCCTGTATGACAACAAGGCTTTTTTGCAGCCGTTGGCACTCAAAACCACTTCTTAATTTTTTTAATATCTTTACCAATAGCGTCAACAGGGTTTTTACTATCGCGCCATTTTTGAATAATCACGCGAACCACTGACCACAATAACCATGCTGGCACAGCACACATAAAGCAAATACCGAGTTGTGCTTGTAAGCCATAATGACCAAAGCCATAGGCTTCTATAACCAATGGCCCTACAAACAACGAGGAGGCAAACGCACTGGCAACCATGCCAAACAATTCTGTTTTGGTATTTGGTGGTGTTAAGGCAATCATAACCAGTGCCGCTAATATACCCACAAATAACCAGGCACTAAACACAAACATACTGCTAATGATTGTTAATAAACTATACGTCTCGTTTTGCATAACCATGTCTTGTTTAGTTATCATTTTTAGTTATTCCAACAGTGCATTTAATGTTTAGCTCTGGGACTGGCACAGTGGCACAGGCACTTAATGCAGCACACAACATTAATAAAATTATTGTTTTCATTTTGCTGCCAAGAACTCTGCAACATCAAAGCATGGGCATTCTTTCATCCATTCGTTTGATGTGATCTTGCCATCAAAATTAAGGTCTTTGCTAAAGTCACGATGACCTTGTACCTTTGCAACTTGATATGTTTTTTTAAGTTCTGCTACTAAATCACGTAAAGATGCAAACTGAGATTGCGTAAAGTTATTTTCGCCCTTGCCTTTAGCGTTTAAGCCGCCGATCATGCAAATACCGATTGATACGCTGTTATAGCCTTCTACATGCGCGCCAACTGTATTAACTGGACGACCACGCTCAATTGTTCCGTTACGTCTAATGACATAATGATAACCAACACAAGCAAAACCTCTTTGCTTGTGCATTTGGTCAATTTCAATAACACCAATATCTTGAGTGGCTTTAGTAGCTGAACAATGTACTGCAATGAATTGTGTGAGCTTTGAACGCACTTGCAATTTATTGAGAGGCAAAACGATAGGACAGTTTTTAATATTTAACGTCATAATCTTTTACCTCAGTTATTAGGTTGAACGTTCTTGTTCGGAGGGAAACATTAAATTTTGGGCATAAAAAAACCCGCACAAGGCGGGTAACAGGGTTATGCTAACGATGGACGCT
>NZ_CALETI010000046.1 GCF_937920075.1 uncultured Agitococcus sp. | reverse complement strand
GCTATAATTTGCAACTCAATTGTGGATTATTATCCTATTTACTTAGGACTTACGCGGTTATCGCTTATTTGTTCACATTTCAACCGTTTTCAACGGTTTTATGTTCATCAAACGCGCGCCTGAAGGTGAAACGCGTAAGTCCAGAGTTGTTATTTTTAATAATAGCTGCTTATTATGACATTTTGGACAAAATTATGGAAAGGGCGAAAAAGAAAAAAGAGACAGTTATGCTGTCTCTTTTTATCAATAGACCCTATTATCTATTTTAAAGACTTAGTCTTCCATATGACTAATGATCGCATCACCAAATTCAGAACAACGTAGTAAGGTTGCATCTGGCATTAAACGCTCAAAATCATAAGTAACTGTCTTGGCACTAATTGCGCCTTGTGTACCTGTAATAATCAAATCAGCCGCTTCAGTCCAGCCCATATGACGTAACATCATTTCAGCAGATAAAATAATTGAACCAGGGTTCACTTTGTCTTGGCCAGCATATTTTGGTGCTGTTCCGTGTGTGGCTTCAAACATGGCTATAGAACCACCAATGTTTGCACCAGGTGCAATACCAATACCACCTACTTCAGCGGCTAACGCATCAGAAATATAGTCACCGTTTAAGTTAAGCGTTGCAATGACAGAGTATTCAGCAGGGCGCATTAAAATTTGTTGTAAGAACGCATCAGCAATCACGTCTTTAATGATGATGTTTTTGCCTGTTTTTGGATTTCTTAGACTCATCCAAGGGCCACCATCAATTAACTCAGCACCAAAACGCTCAGCAGCTAACTCATAACCCCAATCACGGAATGCACCTTCGGTGTATTTCATGATGTTACCTTTATGAACTAAAGTCACAGAGTCTTTATCGTTATCAATCGCATATTGAATGGCTTTACGCACTAAACGTTGAGTACCTTCTTTAGAAACTGGCTTAATACCAATACCACAACCTTCAGGGAAACGAATTTTCTTTACGCCCATTTCTTCGCGTAAAAACTTAATGACTTTAATCGCTTCTGGGCTATCAGCTTTCCATTCAATACCAGCATAAATATCTTCAGAGTTTTCACGGAAGATAACCATGTCAGTTAATTCTGGATGACTTACTGGGCTAGGTACGCCTTTAAACCAGCGTACTGGACGTTGGCAAACATATAAATCTAACTCTTGACGTAAAGCAACGTTTAATGAACGTAAGCCACCGCCTACGGGGGTGGATAACGGGCCTTTAATGCTAACAACAAATTCGCGTAAGGCTTCTAAAGTTTCTTCAGGTAAATAATTATTATTGCCATATAATCTTGCTGATTTATCACCACAATAGATTTCCATCCATGAAATCGCACGTTTGCTACCATAAGCTTTGCTAACGGCGGCATTGACCACTTTAATCATGACAGGGCTAATATCAACCCCAATACCATCACCTTCGATGTAAGGAATAATTGGAAAGTTTGGTACATTTAAGGAAAGGTCAGCGTTTACGGTGATTTTGTCGCCATCGGCTGGAACTACAATCTTTTGGTAACCCATTGTGCAGGTACTCCCTTGTTATTAATAAAAGTGTCTATTAAAAATGTAGCATGGTAATGCCAGTTTGCTTATAAATTTAAGGTTTAGCCTTAGATTTAAATTATGATTATGTTAATCGTATTTGAAAGATTTTTTTTGCCAAAATTCATTTTTATAATAAATATCACTATAATTTTAAATGATATTTGTTGTCGATTTTTTGAGAGTTTACATGAGTCGTCTAATCTTATTTAATAAACCTTATGGCGTTTTATGTCAATTTAGACGTACTGATGAGCGCTCAACATTAGCAGATTTTTTCTCTGATCCAGCGATTCATCCTTGCGGTCGTTTAGATTTTGATTCAGAAGGCTTACTGCTATTAACGGATGATGGTCAACTAAATGCGCGTATTACGGAGCCCAAATATAAATTGCCAAAAACCTATTGGGCGCAGGTGGATGGAGAAATTACTGACGAGGCGATTAAACAATTAAAACAAGGTATCATGTTAAATGATGGTATGACTATGCCTGCTATTGTTAAAAAAATTGCCGAGCCAGCAATTTGGCAACGTGATCCTCCGATTCGTTATCGTGCCAATATTCCAACTAGTTGGATTGAATTAACAATTACAGAAGGGCGTAATAGACAAGTAAGGCGCATGACAGCGGCAGTCGGTTTTCCAACCTTACGTTTGATTAGAGCACAAATTGGTGAATGGCAAATTAATGACTTAGCATTAGGTATGTCAAAAGAAATTAATGTGAGTTTAGGGCGAATTAAGCAGGTAAATCACTTGGACGCACAACAGAGTGCTCCAAGTTTTAGCCGTAGAAAAAAGTGTAATGGTCAAGTAAAACAGGAGACTATTTCAGGCAGCTTGTCTTAAGAAATCCTGTTCAAATGCTAATGGCGATTTATAACCTAGCGTTGAATGAATCCGCTGACCATTATAAAAGGCCAAATAATCAATCACACTCAGTTTCGCCTCTGCAACTGTTCGGAAACGCTCATAGTGCAGTTGTTCATATTTTAAACTGCGAAAAAATCGTTCAGTTGGCGCGTTGTCCCAACAGTTACCTTTACGACTCATACTTTGCTCCATGCCCATTATCGCCAAATGCTCACGGTATTCTTTACTCGCATACTGGCTACCACGGTCAGAGTGATGAATCAATCCTTTAGCAGGCTTTCGTCGCCAAAACGCCATTTGTAAGGCACTGACACACAATGACGTTTTCATATGATTATCCATTGCCCAACCTACCACGTGCCGCGAAAACAAGTCGATAACTACCGCAACATACAGCCAACCCTGTAATGTCCACACATAGGTGATGTCTGTTGTCCATACCTGATTAGGTTGGCTAACACTAAATTGCCTATCCAAAGTATTGGGTGAGACAGACTCACTATGGTGACTGTCGGTGGTTACTTTAAACCGTTTAGGGTATCTGACGACTAAGCTCAAATCTTGCATCAGACGGCGTACTTTATGACGGCCTACCTGAATCCCCTGTGTTTTCAATATGTTCGTCAGTCGGCGACTCCCATAAACACAGCGATTATCATTAAATAGTTGCCTTAGCTTGTTGGCAACCATCATCTCTTCTTGCTCCCTTTGCTGGCGTTTAGGCGTTGATTCGTTCCACGCATAATAGGCACTTTGACTCACGTTCATCATGCGGCATAACATTGTCACAGGATAGGTCTTCTTTTGCTCTCGAATAAAAGCGTATTTTATTCGACTTCTTTCGCAAAGAAGACCGCCGCCTTTTTTAAAATTTCACGCTCCATCCTTAACTGTTCGTTTTCTCTTCTTAAGCGGCGCAATTCATCGTGTTCTGCTAGGCTTAACACGGATTTCTTACCGAGGGATTCACTTATATTCTCAGGCCGTTCTGCTTTTACCCATCGTGATAATGCACTTAAAGATACTCCTAAATGGTCTGCTGCTTTTTGGCAGCTATAGCCTTTTTCGAGCACTAATTTTGCCGCATCTTGTTTAAATGCTAAACTGTAGGTCGGCTTTTTCGTGGACTTTGTTGCTTTCATAAACACCTCTACTTGCAGTATAAATACTACCTATCAACGTGTCCTGCTTTATTAGACCATTACATACTCCATTTAATATTGAATGAAAAACATGCATTCTTAATGGTAAAAATGCCTGACCCTCTTTACTTTTTGCATAGCTTAATAAATCTATCCATTGTAAAGTATCGAATATAGTTATTGGCTCATGAAGATGACTGCTCAATACTTGATGTAGTGATAACAAGGTCTTTGGCTGGGTTATATTATTTTCTTTAATAAATTGATTACGCAAAAAAATCGCTATCTGATTAGCAGACAACGCTTTGTATAACTTATCTTTGTCTAATGTTTGTAATTCCTGATAAGTAGCCTGTCTGTACTGCAAATTCCCTCGATCAAGCTTAGGAATATATCGACTACCCTTTACAACATGCACTCTATTTAATGGCAAACCAGAAACTGCTGCTAAGAACTGCTGTAATTGTTTTTCACTTTCAGTCCCTCCTAATGTTGCGGATGTGGCAATAAAGCGAACCTGTTCCGAAGTTACACCAAAAGCCAACATAACTCGACGCAATAATAAAGTTAATTCAGCAGCTTTAGCCCCCAAATAACTATGTGCTTCATCTAGTACAATATATTTTAGTTTGCCTTTTGACATTGAAAGAATTGACTCGTCTGTTTTTCTTAACAGCATATACTCCAGCATTGTTGCATTAGTTACTAAAATTGGTGGTGGTGACTCCCATAAAGAGTTTCTATCCAACACTTGATTGCTTTTTTCAGTTATTCCCCAATACGGTAATGTACGATTATATAAGCAAAAACGAACATCTGAGCCGAAACGCCTTGTCCAAGCATCTAAACGCTCACGCTGACTTGCGATTAACGCATTCAGTGGATATATCAATAATGCTTGTACTCCCTCCAAAGGCTGATTTAGTTGACGCTGTTGACTGATTAAATCACTCAAAATAGGTATTAAAAAACACTCCGTTTTACCTGAGCCTGTACCACTGGTCACCACTACCGATTGAGCTATTTTTTGTGATAATAATCGCCATGCTTCTTGCTGATGAACATAGGGTCGACTACTTTTAGGAAAACGATAATCCTGATTTATTTCACCATTAGACATATCCATTGCTTTTATAAGTTCTGGGTCTAATAAATCATCTATTAAATCATCAAGTGTTGGAATAGCTGTTTGCCAACCAAAGGTTGGTTCAAATACAACATCTCCCATTAAGCAGTTTTTATCACCTAATGACGATGACAATAATTGTTTTAAATAATCATTTAATGGTCGATTTTTAATATTTAAGTGCCGACCAATTGCACCATTTGAATGTGACAACAAATCAGGTAATAGCTTTGAATAATAATTCATCATCCTAGCCCTCTATATCTTTTTTATGCAGTCCTAGGCTAAATCCGATTATCACAGCATGATTAAATGCACTATCAAACCATTTTTGGTCAAAGTCTATTAAATCCTTTATAAGCTTGACGTTTTTTGGTGATCGAAACCACCATTTTTTATCGGCGGTACTCAACATCCATAAACCGCAAATGACAGGTATATTAGCAATCACATCTTTAGACTTATCGCTTGGAAGCCAGAATAAAGGATTACGCTTGTTCATCATCAGTGAATCTATAATCTTTTGTTTAGGCTGAGAAATACCTTCACAGATCGGAAGAGCGTCGTGTAGGGAAAGAGT
>NZ_CALETI010000045.1 GCF_937920075.1 uncultured Agitococcus sp. | reverse complement strand
CCCGCGCTGATGTACGCAGAAAACAGTAATCACAAACGTCAAAAGATAAGCCATTGTTGGCTGGGTATTTGTCGCACTTGACGTAGAGTTAGGGTTGATTAACGATGAAACAGATAGTTGTTAGCTTTAGTGGTGGCAGAACAAGCGCGTATTTATGCAGTTTGATTAAGAAATTGCACCCTGACGCTGTTTTTGTCTTTATGGACGTAGGCGCGGAGCATCCAGCAACCTATGATTTTGTGCGTAAATGTAATGATTATTTTGGCTTAAATTTAGTGTGCTTGCGTACTGTTGTTAGTGAAAAATGGAAAGAAGGCGTAAGCTATCGCGTGGTTGGCATTAACGAAATAGGCGATGATTTGCAGCCATGGCGCGATATGTCTTTGAAATATGGCTTGCCGTACCACGGGGGGGCGTTTTGCACAGACAGAATGAAAACAACACCATGCAAAAAATACTTAGAAGATGTTTATGGTGCTGGCAATTATCACTTGTGGCTTGGGATGAGGATTGATGAGCCAAAGCGATTAAACAAAAAGGAAGGCTTTAGTTATTTAGCGGATATAAGCGACTTTGAAAAAAAGGACGTTTTGGATTGGTGGGCAAAAATGCCTTTTGATTTGAAGATAAAAGAGCATTTAGGCAACTGTGTATTTTGCATAAAGAAAGGTGTTAATAAAATAGCACTTGCCGCCAAAGATGAGCCGCAACTAGCAGATAAGTTTATCAAAATGATAAATATGGATGACGTGCGTATAGTTCCAAGCCGCACCACACCGAATGATGCCATGTATAGACAAAGCATGAGCCTAGAATCAATTATTGATTTATACGCTGAAATGCCACGCGATAAACTAGCAAAAACAGTAAGAAACACGTTTGAAACGGGGAGTTGTTCCGAGTCTTGCGAGGCTTTCGCGGAGCAGATGGATTTAGCGTTGTAAGTAACCCTAACTAAAAGTTAAGCCGCAAACACCTAAAGCGGTATTTGTTTTACGTCAAAATCGGCTAGGTGTTTGTCGGTTTGACGCAGGAGTTAGACACATTATGACAATTAATTTAATGCTTGGTGATTGCTTAGAGC
>NZ_CALETI010000044.1 GCF_937920075.1 uncultured Agitococcus sp. | reverse complement strand
AACCGCTGACCTCTACAATGCCATTGTAGCGCTCTCCCAGCTGAGCTATAGCCCCAATATGCGTCGTGTCGAGGCGCGTATCTTATTCATCAAGCATAAAATTGTCAAATAGTTATCAGCAAAAAAATACTTTTTTCATGGTGTTTGCTCGTTTTGTGGTCAAACGTCTAGGTTGACTAATTCGGTATTTGCACCAATTGCTGTGATATTGTCACTCACCACACGCTCCGTGCAAAAACGCAGTAGATAATGACGCCCTCCTGCTTTAAAGCCTGTCCCTGATAAGCCTTCGCCACCAAATGGCTGGCAAGCAACCTGTGCGCCAATTTGATTACGATTGATATAGATGTTACCAACACGAGCATGACGCTGCACATAATCAATGTGTGATTGAATACGGCTATGAATAGCTAAGGTTAAACCATAACCATCACGGTTAATATGCTCAATGACCTCAGCCAATTTACCTTGTTGCCATAAACAGATATGTAAAATTGGGCCAAAAATTTCATGTTTGGGTAAATTAGCCGCGCTAACAACAAAGGCATGAGGCGCAAGATAATGTCCTTTGTTGCTATCAATAGATAAGGTGGCATGAGCTGACCAACTGGCATCTTGTTGTATTTGTTGGCAATAGTAGAGTAGATGTTGTTGGCTATGGCCATCAATCACCGCACTCATATCACTGTTAATATGTTGGCTATGACCAACTTGCCAAAGTGCTAATTGACCTGCTAAGCGTGAGAGTACTGTATCGGCAATTTCTTCTTGTAACCATAATACACGCAAGGCAGAGCAGCGTTGGCCAGCACTATTAAATGCGGATTGCATCACGTCATAGACTAATTGTTCGGCAAGGGCAGAGCTGTCAGCAATCATTGCATTTAAGCCGCCAGTTTCTGCAATAAAGGGAATAATTGCGCCTCGACGTTGTGCTAAAGCCAGTTGTATGTGTTGAGCCGTTTCTGTTGAGCCAGTAAAAACGACACCTGCTAAATAAGGATGTTTAAATAAATAGTCACCCAATTCACTACTGCGCGCAAAAATAATATTCACAACACCTTCTGGTAAACCTGTTTGTTGCAACAGTTGAGCAATTTTGCTGGCAATTAATGAAGTTTGGTTGGCAGGTTTGGCAATGACTGTATTGCCTGTAACAATGGCAGCAGCAATTTGTCCTAAAAAAATGGCTAAAGGAAAATTCCACGGACTAAGACAAACAAACACACCACGAGCAGCCCAACATAAACGATTTTGTTCACCTGTAATATGGGGTAGTTCATGGGGAGTTTGTAGTTTTTCGGCTTCTTGAGCATAAAAACGACATAAATCAATCGCTTCGCGCCATTCACCTAAAGCATCAGGTAAGGTTTTGCCTGCTTCCATGGTTAATAAATATAAGATTTCGGCTTGAGCCTCTTCCATTAATACGGTTAAAGCACGCAAATAACCTGCGCGTTGATGGACAGG
>NZ_CALETI010000043.1 GCF_937920075.1 uncultured Agitococcus sp. | reverse complement strand
CACCACAGCAATAAACTGGGCTAATGTGCCTAATAGAGCCGAATTTTCGCTTAACACCAATTTAAACAACAATGCCATAATGCCCAATGGCGCAAGCTGCATAATCCAGCCCACAAGCTGCATAGACAAATTAAAGCTTTCATTAAATAGTTTGTGTAATTGAGGATATTCTTGACCTTTAATTGCCAAAGCAATACCCACAAATAAGGCAAACATAACAATCGCCAAAATATTACCTTGTGCTAAGGCATTAAAGGGATTCATAAAAACATTTTTAACTAATGTTTGCAAAAATTCACTTGGTGTTAATTGTGAGCTATCCACTGTAGCTGCGTAACTTTGTAAAGAGGCTAACGATAAACCTTTGCCAGTTTCAAAAATATGTGCTGCACCAAGCCCTAAACTAATGGCAATACACGTGGTTAACGCAAAACAAGCAAGGGTAATTTGCCAAACACGATGAATTTGCTGATGAGCACGTAGATTAGCGACACCCACGACAATAGAGCTAAAGACCAAAGGAATTAGCACCATTTTTAACAAACCAATAAATAATGAGGCAATTAAACTAGCGAAATACAATACAGTTTCGTGAGCAGAAACAGGTAAATAATGCCGACACAAATAAGCAAATAAAATACCTAAAATAGCCCCCCATAAAATACGACTATTTAATGACATATAAATACCCAATAATTGATAAGTAATTAGTTTGCAAGTTAACATGAAGCTTCGATAATCGCTAACTATGATAAACTTAGTTTGTGTACAATCTTGGCCAAATTTTTTAGCAAAAATAAAGGGGTTGATTTTGAGGGTTTCTCATATCATCCAACAACGCAAATTAACAATTATCTTGTGTGTGTTGCTGACATGTTCTTTTTTGGCTGTTTCATTGTTGAGTTATTACTCATCTAAAAAAACAATTCATTTAGCATTGGTTGAAAAAGAATTACCGCTAACTTCTAATGCCATTTATGCTGAGTTGCAAAAAGATTTAATTCGTCCATTTTTTATTTCTTCAATGATGGGAACCAATACTTTTTTGCATGATTGGACAATAAAAGGTGAACAAGATGTGCCTGCGATTGCTCGTTATTTAAAAGAAACCAAAGAAGAATACCAAGTATTTACCAGTTTTTTTGTCTCCGAAAAAACACATCGCTATTATTATCCAAATGGAGTTTTAAAAACGGTATCTGCCAAAGATAATGCGGATCGTTGGTTTTTTAGAGTGCGTGAATTAAACGAACCCTATGAAATTAATATTGATTATGACAAAGCTAATAACAACTCTTTAGCAATTTTTATGAA
>NZ_CALETI010000042.1 GCF_937920075.1 uncultured Agitococcus sp. | reverse complement strand
CCAAAGGTTGTCATGCTTTAATTAAAGAGGGAGCAGCGTTAGTTGAAACCCCCGAAGATATTTTACAAGATGTCGCGCATAGTTTTGCTAAAACCAAAGTAGGGCAATTTGGTGGGGTTGCCCCTGTGAAGATTGATGAAAGTATTGACATTAGTGCAGAAGCAAAACAGGTTTTAGCGGTTTTAGGTTGGCAAATTCAGCACTTTGACGCTTTGGCCGAGCAAGGGCAGTGGGATGCAGCAACCTTAGCGAATTTGTTAATGGAGTTGGAATTAGCAGGTAAAATTGCTACTGTAGCGGGCGGTTATGAGCAGTTGAGTTAAAAAGCTTTATGTACCTATCTCCGATTCATCTTCGACAAGCTGTAAATACTTTAAAATCTGGTGGCGTGATTGCCTATCCTACCGAAGCCGTTTGGGGCTTGGGGTGCGACCCTTTTAATGAGCAGGCGGTGCTTGATTTATTAGCCTTAAAACAACGGCCAATGGCTAAAGGTTTAATTTTAATTGCAGCAAGTGTCGAGCAAGTTGAACCCTATTTGCAATTATTAACCTCAGAACAACGACAAACAGTGGTTGATTCATGGCCAGCGGCAAAAACTTGGGTTGTACCTGTTGAAGAACAATTTCCAATTTGGGTGCGAGGCGAGCATTTGAGTGTGGCCGTAAGAGTGTCTGCACATCCACCCGTTCAAGCTTTATGTAATGCCTTTGGTGGGGCTATTATTTCCACCAGTGCTAATATTACAGGCAAAAAAACTGCCAAAACCACATTACAAATTAGGCAACAGTTAGCAGATGGTGTAGATTACATCTTTTCCGCGCCTTTAGGTGGCTTAAAAAATCCTTCGCAAATTCGAGATGCCCGTACTGGCCAAATTTTGCGTGCTTCTTAACAGAGAAATCTATGTCTGCTAATCAACCAGATTTAATGGCTGTCAAAGCCTTTTTATTATCTTTACAAGATCATATTTGCCAACAGCTATTAGCTGAAGATGGTGCAACGGCTTTTCGTGAAGACACATGGCAACGTGCTGAAGGTGGTGGTGGTCGTTCGCGTGTACTCGAAAATGGCACAATCATCGAAAAAGGTGGTGTTAATTTTTCTCATGTCTATGGTAGTAAACTACCACCGTCTGCAACTGCACATCGTCCTGAATTGGCAGGACGTTCTTTTCAAGCAATGGGGGTGTCTTTAGTCATTCATCCGCGTAATCCGTATGCACCAACCTCGCATGCCAATATCCGTATTTTTATTGCCGAAAAAGAAGGTGAAGAACCTGTATGGTGGGTAGGTGGTGGTTTTGACTTAACGCCTTATTATGGTTTTGTTGAAGATTGCCAAGCATGGCATCAAATGGCAAAAGATGTTTGTCAGCCATTTGGCAAAGATGTTTATCCAATCTACAAAAAATGGTGTGATGACTACTTTTATCTCAAACATCGTCAAGAGCCGCGCGGTATTGGTGGTTTGTTTTTTGATGACTTAAATCAATGGGGTTTTGATAAGTGTTTTGAGTTTCTCAAAGCCGTTGGTATGGGGTATATCAATGCCTATCGTCCTATTTTAGCCAAACGTAAAAATATGCCCTATGGTGAGCGTGAGCGTAATTTTCAATTATACCGTCGTGGCCGTTATGTAGAGTTTAACTTAGTACATGACCGTGGCACAATTTTTGGATTACAAACAGGTGGACGTACTGAGTCTATTTTGATGTCATTGCCCAATTTAGTGGCATGGCAATATGACTATCACCCTGAGCCAAATTCGGTTGAGGCGCGTTTTTATCAAGAGTTTTTAATTGCTAAAGAATGGGTATAAATAATGACTGATCGTTATGCTGTTGTCGGCAATCCAATTGGCCATAGTCGCTCGCCACGAATTCATCGTGCGTTTGCGGCGTTAACACAGCAGGATTTAAGCTATGAGGCAATACTGTCGCCTTTAGAGGGATTTAGAGCCTTAGTAAACGAATTTTTTTCTGCACCAGAAGCCAAAGGCTTAAATATTACCTTGCCATTTAAAGAGCAAGCTTATGATTTAAGTGACGTAAAATCATCACGAGCCACACAAGCAGGTGCAGTAAATACCTTAATGAAAGGTAAAGATGGCCGTTTGTATGGTGATAATACCGATGGCATTGGCCTTGTGCGTGATATGACCGAAAACTTAGGGTGGAGCTTAGCCAATAAACGAATTTTAGTCGTGGGTGCAGGTGGTGCAGTGCGTGGCGTATTAGGCGCATTATTAGAAAAAAATCCCAGTCAATTATGGGTTGCCAATCGTACACCTAGTAAAGCACAAAATTTAGCGAATATCTTTCGTGCTTATGGCGATATTGCTGCGATTCGTTTTGAGGATATTGCATCACAAAGTATTGATATTATTATTAATGGTACATCAACTTCATTAACAGGTGATTTGCCACCATTAGCCAATAATATTTTGGCTGAAGGCGCGTGTGCTTATGATATGGCCTATGGCAAACCGCAAATGCCATTTTTAGAGTGGGCAACAGCACAACAAGCACAAGTGAGCGATGGTTTGGGAATGTTGATTGAACAAGCCGCCGAAAGCTTTTTTATTTGGCGCGGTGTGCGTGTGCAAACGGCTGAATTATTAGCAGAAATTAGAAAAGAATTAAGAGTATAACCATGAGTCAATTATTTAATCCTATTCAAGTGGGTGCATTGAGTTTAAAGAATCGTGTGATTATGGCGCCTCTAACACGGATGCGTAGCCAAGATGAGACTGATGTGCCTGTCTTGCCGTTAATGGCAGAGTATTATCGTCAACGCGCTAATGCGGGTTTGATTATCAGTGAAGCTTCGCAAATTTCACCTCAAGGCAAAGGTTATATGGGGACACCGGGTATTTATAGTGCCGAGCAAGTAGCGGCATGGCAACAAATTACCCAAGCAGTACACCAAGCAGGTGGCAAAATTGCTATTCAGTTATGGCATGTTGGCCGTGTATCACATCACTCATTACAGCCCAACAAACAATTGCCTGTTTCGGCATCTGCGATTGCTTATGTCAACAAAACCACGATTCGTGGCGAAGATGGCAAACCTTTACGCGTGCCTTGTGACACACCTCGTGCATTAGATTTAGAAGAAATCCCCAGTTTGATTAATGATTATCGTCAAGCCACCATCAATGCGCGTGAAGCAGGCTTTGATATGATAGAAATTCATGCGGCACATGGTTATTTGTTGCATCAATTTCAATCAGCCGAAAGCAATCATCGTCAAGATCAATATGGTGGCAGCTTAGAAAATCGTGCGCGTTTAACCTTAGAAGTGGTTGATGCTTGTTTGGCGGTGTGGGATGCAGCCCATGTTGGTATTCGTATTTCACCATTAGGTATTTTTAATGGTTTAGACGATCAAGCAGGTTTAGAAATGGGCTTGTATTTAGCTCATGAATTCAACAAACGAGGTTTAGCTTATTTGCATTTATCTGAGCCAGATTGGGCAGGTGGCCCTGCACACACAGATGAATTTAGACAAGCCTTACGTGAAGCTTTTACAGGTGTCATTATTGGTGCAGGAAATTACACCTTAGATAAAGCCAATCTCTTGTTAGATAAAGGATTTATTGATGCCGCAGCCTTTGGTCGTCCTTATATTGCTAATCCAGATTTAGCCATTCGTTTGCAACAAAATGCACCATTAAATCAGTTAAATCCTGCCACTTTGTATGGGGGTGGTGCAGAAGGTTATACCGACTATCCTGCTTTAGTCTGAAATAACACAAACTCACTTAGTATGCTACTAAGTGAGTTTTAAAGGAATTTTGATGATAACGATAATTTCAGGCGGTCAAACGGGTGTTGATCGTGGGGCATTAGATGCGGCTTTAGCGATGGGAACGCCTTGTGGAGGCTGGTGTCCAGAAGGGCGAATGGCAGATGATGGCATTATTACCGATAAATATCCCTTACAAGAATTAGCAGGGGCAGGTTATCGCCAACGTACACGACAGAATGTGGCTGATAGCGATGCGACTTTAATTATTTATTTTGATTTTATTGCGCCCAAACGCGGCACAGAGCTAACTTTATTAACCGCTATTAAATTAGAAAAGCCTTATTTGTTGATTGATGGCAGTGAGTTGAGTGTTGAGCGTGCCGCCAATAAAATCCTCACTTTTTGTCAAAAGCATCAAATTAGTCGTTTGAATGTTGCAGGGCCAAGTGCAAGGCATTTGCCAAATGCACACGCTTATACTCAAGAAGTGATCATATTACTGTTGCAAAAATGGCAAGCATTACCCTAATTCCCCCACAGCTTTTTCCAAAATTTCTGTAAACCATTATTAGATGATTGCTTGTTTTTACTTGGTTTTTTTTCGGTATTTTGTGGTGAAGTTTTAGTTGATTTTTGATTGGCTGCTGCTACTCGTTGTTCATGTTCGGCAGCGAGTTTTAATAATTCTGAATGATTGGGCTGAGCCAATAAGCCAAGTTTAATAGCGTTGAGTGCCTGTTCAAATTGTTTCTGCTGATAATCTTCCTGTGCTAAGCCAAGATAAACTTGGGCAATACGTTGCAGACCAGCTTGTGCTTGTGGCTGTTTAGCATCAATCGTCTGTATTTGCTGAAAGTAAAATACCGCATTGTCGTCTTTGGGAGCTGATAAATCACCAGAAGCAAATTTGGTTTCGGCTTGTGTTAGCCAATAGCTGATTTGTTGATTTTTGGCAGTCGTTAAACCTGTTTTGGCTTGTTGATTATCGGCATCTATATTTAAAGCTTGTTGATAAAAAAACTGTGCACTGTCATTGGCAGGGCTGAGCCATTTCTTTTGTTGTAAACGCTGTTCTGCCTGTTGCAATAATTGGCGTACTTGCCAATGCTTTTTGAGCATAGGTGCGCTTATAATTGCTAATAAAAACAAGAAAATAGCAATACCGCCGATGATGATTTTTTTCTGATCAAGTGGCTTTTTTTGCACAGGAATAGCTGGTGCAGGCATGGAGATAGAAACGGTTAAAAAGCCATCAAGTGCATCAATCAAACTCTGGCTATCTTTAAAGCGCTCATTGGGTTGTTTTGCTAATAATTTATTAACGATGGCTTGATAGGGACTCAGTTCTTGAGGCAAGGTTGGAATATCCATTTGCACATGATTAACCACCGTTTGGGTATAATTTTCACCACGATAAGGGTTATAACCTAATAGTAATTCAATCAAAATCACGCCAACACTATACAGATCACTACGATGATCAATTTCTTGGCATTGTGCTTGCTCGGGACTGCTATACGATGGACTACCAACCACCACACCATGTTGAGTTAATTCTTGATTAATTTGAGTATTTTTAGCAATACCAAAATCGGTAATGACAATATGTTCGTGGTCTCTAAACAAAATATTCGCAGGTTTAATATCTCGGTGAATCAAACCTTTATGATGAACAACCGCTAAACCTTGGGCAATTTGTTTAATAATCGCCAATGCGCGTTTTGGCTCAAACTTTTGGCCTTTATATTGACTCAGATCACCGCTTTTAATTAACTCCATTACCAAATAACAACGACCATCCGCTAATTGCTGCACATCATAAATGCTAATAATGGCAGGGTGATGCAAAGAGGCCACAATATGCGCCTCATTAATAAAACGTTGGTACAGTTGAGCTTCTTGGTTGGCATCTAATACTTTGATCGCTACTTGGCGTTGCAAAGAATGTTGTGTGGCTAAATAGACGGTCGCCATACCACCCACCCCTAGGACTTCATGGATGGTGTAGCCTGAAATAGTCGGAGCAGTGCTGTGGGTCATTATTGTTAAAAACCTATCTGTAAAATAATCGGCATCGAATTAAGCTTTATTTAAGTTTAAAATTTTATAGTCATTTTAAACAAGCCATGATTGGGGAAGAATAATGCGTTTATTAGTCAGTGTGATTTTAAGTTGTTTAATGGTAGTCAATGCTTACGCAGCAGATAGTGCCAATAGTCAATTACAACAACTTGCTAGTCAAGCGAAAGCTGAAAACTCAGCATTTACCGCGTTTAATGCCCAACGAGGTCAACAGTTTTTTAGCTCAACTCATGGTAGTGATTGGAGTTGTGCTAGTTGCCATACCAAAAACCCACTGCAAATGGGCAAACATGATGTCACAGGAAAAATAATTCAGCCAATGGCACCGTCAGCCAATCCCGCTCGTTTTACTGATGTGGCTAAAACACAAAAATGGTTTAAGCGTAATTGCAAAGATGTTGTCGGTCGTGAGTGTACCGCCCAAGAAAAAGGCGATGTGTTAACATGGTTAATATCATTAAAGTAGCCCTCACCCCAACCCTCCCACAGGGCGAGGGAGTCTAAAATTTGCAAAAGAGTTTTTAAAATGAATAAGTTAATTGTCTTGGTCATTGCTGGTTTGAGTGCATCATTTTCCCATGCAGGCAACATTCAATGGGGAAAGCTGAATCCAACTTACGCCAATGAATGTGGTAGTTGTCATGTGCCTTTTCCTGCACGTTTATTGGGGCGTGGAGAATGGCAACAAATTACCAGCCATTTAGATAAACATTTTGGTGTTGATGCCAGTTTGGATGACAAAAGCCTCGCCGAAATTAATGGCTATTTACAGCAAGCAGGCAGTGCAAAAGCGCGGACACAAGTTGCGGGTGACAAATTACCACGTATTACCCAAAGTCCTTGGTTTTTGAAAGAGCATGATGATATTGCCCCAAGTTATTGGAAAAAAGCCAATATCAAATCACCCTCTAATTGTGGTGCTTGTCATGGTGGTGCAGAGCAGGGGCATATGTCTGAACGTGATTTAAAAATGCAGCATTAACAGGGCTTTTGTGAACATAAAATCGTTACTTCGACTACGCTCAGTAACCATAAAAACGATTGAAATGTGAACAAATCAGCGATAACCGCCTAAGTCATCATTAAGAGGTTTATATTATGAAAACATCGATCAAAGTTTGGGATTTACCCACTCGACTATTTCACTGGCTGTTGGTGTTGAGTTTTGCAGCCGCTTATTTAACCGCTGAATCTGAACGTTTACGCGTTATTCACATGACTTTTGGTTATACCGTTGCAGGATTATTGGTGTTTAGGGTGTTATGGGGCTTAATGGGCACTCGCTGGGCGAAATTTAGCAGTTTTTGGCCATCACCCAAAAAAGCGATTAACTACGGTTTGTCATTAGTAGATAAGGCTCAAGCACCACATTACACAGGTCACAATCCCTTGGGAGCATTGGCGGTATATGGGTTATTAACCTTGGGTTTGGCAACAACAGCCCTAGGCTATAGTTATGTGCAATTAGATCAAGAATGGATTGCTGAGGTACATGAGGCATTAGCTAATCTGATGTTGGCGTTGGTGTTTGCCCATGTATTTGGTGTGGTTATTTCGAGTAAAAAGCACAAAGAAAATTTGGCCAGAAGTATGGTCACAGGTGATAAACAAGGCGAACCTGAAGAAGCTATTAAAAATACCAGACCAATTGTTGCCTTGTTGTTGTTAGTTGTTGTTGGTGGTTTTTGGTTTACTGCTTGGCAACAACCTGATTTGTTGGGCTTAAAAGCAGGCGAAGACACCGAACAACACCAAGAAAAAGATCATGATTAAGCAATAAATTTAATGCTCTGCGGAGCAAAGTCGAATGAGTTTTGACTTTGCTCCATCTCTCCTCATCTGTTTATTGATTATCAAAAAAGTTAGTGATAGCCCCTAAGTGTGACAATTTATATGATAAATACTTATAAAATATATGGTTATTTATGATAAATCCTTATATTTTGTATGTATTAAATTAACTTATTGAATTTAATATAAAAAATATAGAAAAATCAGATTTTTAACCTAAAAATAGCACTTCACAATCCCACATAAAAAGTGTATATATAACTCAAAGGCATATTTTTTATAGGGGTATTGATGATGAACTTTCGTGTTGCTTCGGTGATTTTTACTATTGCTTCGGTTGTCGT
This sequence comes from uncultured Agitococcus sp., assembly GCF_937920075.1. Lineage (GTDB taxonomy): Bacteria > Pseudomonadota > Gammaproteobacteria > Pseudomonadales > Moraxellaceae > Agitococcus. Next base: position 1,304 of record NZ_CALETI010000042.1, on the reverse strand, counting down.
TGCAGGTATTTTTGTGACTGCTGCCTTAGTTTTAGGATATGAGGATGCTAAGTCTGTGTGGTTGGCGATTGCCTCAGGTTTGGCAGTATCTATTCCTGTGACTTTTATGGCAACTAGCAGCTTAGTTAAATTTACTGCTAGTCAGCAAGTCAAAAGCTAGAATCTTCCTGTTGTAAAAAGAGTAGCTCAGCGGGTGTTGAGTCTCGGCCAAGGACGGCATTTCGATGAGGATAACGTCCAAATCTATCTATAATCGCTTTATGTTTAAATTCAAAACTCAGATTAAATTCCAATCCTGTTTGGTTATATAACTCAACCGCTTGTTGATGAATAATCGCTGATTCACTGTGCATAAATGGCAAATACAGAAATGATTTCTCAATGGTATTTAACGATTTATCTAAACCTAAATTGACTGTTTGTTGTGCCAACACCAAAGCTGCTAAATCATAAGCAAAAGCTTGCGGCTGATTGCGATATAAGTTTCGTGAAAACTGATCTAAAACAATAATTTCAGCTAAACGGCCATGTGCATCGGTACGCCAATGGGCGAGTTCACCACGGGTTGCTTGTTGATGTGTTTTGCCAAAACGTTGACGAATTAGCTCATCAAACTCATGGTTTTTTTGCCACCATAAACTAGAGTCAATTTCTTTGAACCAAAAATCTAAAATGGTTTGTGAGTTATTCATTTGTTAGTCCCACCAATTAAATAAAGCTTCACCAAGCGTTTGGGGTTTCCAATAATTAATATCATGCTTAGACATCCATGATTGAGCAACAAAGGGAGCATTGAGTTGACTTGTACAATAAACCTGAATATTGGCTAAATTGTGGAGCATATTGGCTAAGAGTGGATGATCAATAAATTGTAGTTTAAAGGGCTGTAGTTGTTGTGAAAAAGCCCAGTCGTTGTTTTCAGAGCAAAGAATATAAAAAGTTTGCGTGTTGAGACGCAATGAGGCTACCACAAAGTTTGGGGTGACTTGTGGACTTTGAACATCGACAACCGTTGCGCCTGTTTGTTGGCTAATGGTGTAGATAAGACGCTTAAATTCTGTTGTATCCATACAATTTACACGCTGCTAGAGTTGTTGTGTTAATCATAGCAGGGTTTGAGGGGTTTGTGATTTGCCGATGTCAATCTTTGTTATCTAAAGGTTGCACTTCATCTTGTAGATATTTTAGCAATTTTGGCCATACTTCATGACGGACAGGATCATTAATGCCCCACGAAATAACCGTTTCAAGTTCAGTAACTAGCTCATCATATTGGGGATTATTAGCTAGTCGAGCAGTAATAA
>NZ_CALETI010000041.1 GCF_937920075.1 uncultured Agitococcus sp. | reverse complement strand
CTCTCATTGTGAGAGGGATTTATTTGATACTCGATAAATCCATGCTCAATCATCTTTCTCCACAGCTCAAACAATACCTGATTGTCACAGGCAATTATTGGGCGTTTACCCTAACCGATGGTGCATTACGCATGTTAGTCGTTTTGCACTTTTATGGATTAGGGTTTTCACCGTTTGCCATTGCCAGTTTGTTTTTGTTTTATGAGTTTTTTGGTGTAGTCACCAATTTAATTGGCGGATATTTAGGCGCACGTTGGGGACTAAACCGTACCATGAATATTGGCTTAGGCATGCAAGTCTTTGCCTTGTTAATGCTGACTGTGCCAGCCGAATGGCTAACGATGTTGTGGGTAATGAGCGCACAAGCCTTATCTGGCATCGCCAAAGACCTCAACAAAATGAGTGCCAAAAGCTCTATTAAACTGTTAGTACCTGACAACCAACAAAGCAAACTTTATCAATGGGTTGCTGTGTTAACAGGCTCAAAAAATGCCCTAAAAGGCTTGGGCTTCTTTTTAGGGGGTGTCTTATTATCAGTGTTTGGCTTTAGTGGCTCATTATTGATGTTAGCTTGTCTTTTAGCCCTGATTTGGTTTGCCAGTTTAGTGTTACTCAAAGAAGATTTAGGCAAAAAGAAAGCCAAGCCGAAATTTCGAGAATTATTATCAAAAAGTAGAGCCATTAACTTTTTATCAGCTGCACGTTTATTTTTATTTGCTGCGCGTGATGTTTGGTTTGTCATTGCCCTGCCCGTTTATTTAAGCCATCAATTTAATTGGGATTTTTGGTGGGTGGGCGGCTTTTTAGCCTTATGGACAATTATGTATGGAGGTGTGCAATCCTTTGCCCCACATCTCACTGGCAAAAAACAAGGGCGTGTACCTGATGGCAAAGTCGCTTGCTTGTGGGCGAGTGCTTTATGTTTGTTGCCAGCCGCGATTGCCTTAGCATTAAACGGGCAATTGCCAGCATTAGCTGTGGTCGTTTTCGGTTTATTGGCTTTTGGTGTGTTGTTTGCCGTTAACTCATCCTTACATAGCTATTTAATAGTTTCTTATGCACAAGCTGATGGCGTATC
>NZ_CALETI010000040.1 GCF_937920075.1 uncultured Agitococcus sp. | reverse complement strand
AAGAAACGGTTAATATGTATCTTGAGGTTGACCCGTCCGAAGATAATAAACTTACGCTTTATCGTGTCGATGGCAAGACAGCATTTTTAACGCTACCGACTACGCCTATTTATGCAATGGCAGAGTTTAGTGGTGTGCTTTACGTTGTTGCAGGTGCAACACTCTACAAAGTATTGAATGATTTTAGTTACACAACAATCGGCGCGGTTGACTTAGATTTTGATACAACCATAGCGGCTAACAATGCAGGACAAGTCTGTTTTAATAGCGGTGTGAGTGGCAAGGCTTATGTTTATGACACAGGTACACTAGCACTAACACAAATAACCGCCCCTGCTTTTTATGGCTCACCACGGGTTGATTATCTTGATGGCTATGGGGTATTTATTCGACCAAACACACAGCAGTTTTACATATCGAATCTAAACGACTTTACTACTTTTAATGCGCTAGACTTCGCAAGCGATGAAGCCGACCCTGATAATTTGGTAACATTTATTGTTGACCATCGTGAGCTTATTTTGTTTGGTGAGCGCACAAGTACAGTATGGTTTAACTCAGGCGATGCGACATTCCCACTGTCAAGGCGCGAAGGTGCAGAAATGGAGGTTGGGTGTGCGGCTGCGTTAAGTGTTGCCAAACTTGATAACACAGTATTTTTTTTAGGCCGCACAAGTCATGGTAAAGGCTTGGTACACAAGCTAAACCAATACACACCACAAATTATCAGTAATCGCGGCATAGAGTATTTAATCAATTCGTTTGAGCGTATTGATGATGCGTTTGCATATACTTATCAAAAAAATGGTCATTCTTTTTATGTGCTGACATTCCCAACAGCTAACAAAACCTTAGTCTATGATGCGTCAATTCAAGATAATGACGCGGCTTGGTCAGTGCGTGAGACTTACGGACTAGGACGAGATAGAGCCTCATGCTATGCGTTCGCGTTTGGTAAGCACTTAGTCGGTGATTTTGTTAGCGGTGTACTTTATGAGCTAGACGATGAGACGCATCTTGATGGTGATTTGCCGATTGAATGGAGTCGAACCACAGCGCACATTGTCAGTGATTACAAACGTGTTAAACATAAAGAAGTAGTCCTTAACTTTGAAACGGGCGTAGGCTTAGAAGATGGTAATGACCCGTTAGTCTATTTGACTTATAGCGACGATGGCGGCCATAGTTACATTACACCACGCGAAGCCAGTCTAGGCGTTATTGGACAGCGTAAAAACCGCGTAATGTGGGCTAGGCTTGGCAACTCACGAGACAGAGTTTATAAAGTGTTCGGTAGTGAACCCGTCAAAACCGTGTTAATGGGCGGCTATATTGACGTGGAGGTAGGTAAAACATGAGTAATATACCTTCACCATTAACGCTAGACTTAACAAATACTAGAGTCTTTAAAACATGGCTTTATCAATTATGGCTATCTACAGGCGGCACGACAAACTCATCATTAGATGATATTGATATTTTTTTGCCGACAAATAATCAAAATAATAGCGAACAATCAGACCAATTTTTATTGGTGCAAATACGCGATGAATTAGCAGAAATCAACAAAAAGCTAGACGAGATGCAGATAAACGAGCGCACAGTTTTAGATGACGTTAATAAAAAACTAGATGAGTTGCGTA
>NZ_CALETI010000039.1 GCF_937920075.1 uncultured Agitococcus sp. | reverse complement strand
AAACCATTGTGGCTGTTAGAAGCTCAGAGACATATCGGCGTTAAAGAGATTAAAGGCGCGAAACACAATAGTTTTATTTTAGTGTGGTTGAAGTCTCTTAGTGCGTGGTGGAGTAGTGACGAAGTGCCGTGGTGTGGTGTTTTCGCAGCGCATTGCATGAAGAAAGCAGAATGTAAATTACCGCGATACTGGATGAGAGCGAAAGATTGGCTTAACTGGGGTCAAAAGATTATGCAGCCGTGTGTTGGTTGCATCGTCGTTTTTGAGCGTGAAGGCGGTGGTCATGTCGGTTTTGTTGTTGGCCAAGATGCTAATAAAAATCTAATGGTTTTGGGTGGCAATCAAGGTGATGCGGTCAAAGTATCGCCTTTTGATGTGTCTCGTGTTGCTGGGTATCGCTGGCCAAAAGAATATCCAATCCCTTTAAGTTTTGAATTGCCAATTTTAAATAGTGACGGCAAGTTATCTAAAAACGAGGCGTAAGCTATGAAAACATCAAGATTCAAAGAGGCTTCGACATGGGCAAGTTTGTCTGCTGCATTGGCTGCATTGTCTAGTGTGCCAGTGTTTGCACCTTACTCCGTACCTGCGGCTGCAATATGCGCGGCTATCGGTGTGTTTTTGCGCGAAGGCGAAGAATAAGGGGCTTAGAATTGAGTGAGCAACACGAGGCGCGTTTGCAAAATCTCGAAAACGGTCACAATATGTTAGTGCGTGATTACACGCGATTAAATGACGCGATTGTTAAAATTAGCGAGTCACTAACACAGCTAGTCGTTATTCAAGAGCGAAACAAAGAGATAATGTCATGCATCGAGCATCAACAGTCTAGCATTGATAAATTAGACGGCAGATTAGACGCGCTAGAAGTACAGCAACCACAGCTTTTAGAATTGCGCTCATGGGTGCTAGGTGCCTTTGGTACAATTATCGGCTCTGTTTTGGTTGCTATGTTGGCGTTGGTTATTAAATAGTTTTGCCCGATTAGTTAGCTGTTGGGCTTTTTT
>NZ_CALETI010000038.1 GCF_937920075.1 uncultured Agitococcus sp. | reverse complement strand
ACATAGTCGATTCTCTGCCGCATTTAAACAGCGTTTTGGTTTTTTGCCTTCTGATTCGCGTACTGATAATACATTGAACAGCTTTGCATAATCATTGACATTTTTAGGCTAACACTTCTTTTTGTTATTTGCATATCTTAAGCTCATCACAAAATATCGAGGTTATGATGAAACTCTTTCATTCTTTATTATTAACTAGCTGTTTATTGAGCAGTGGTTTAAGCCATAGTCAAAGTTTTCAAATCACTAGCCCTGACATCAAGCAAGGTAAACTAACAGAAAGCCAAGTATTTAATGGCTTTGGTTGTACAGGTCAAAATATTTCTCCTGCCTTAACATGGAAAAATGCACCCAAGAACACAAAAAGCTTTGCCGTAACAGTTTATGATCCTGATGCACCAACAGGCTCAGGCTGGTGGCATTGGGTTGTTTATAATATCCCTGCTGATAGTCAACAATTAGCCACAGGTGCTGGTAGCGAAAATAGTACTAATTTACCCAGTGGTGCTGTTCAAGGCCGTACCGATTTTGGTAGCCACAGTTTTGGTGGTGCTTGTCCCCCTCAAGGTCATGGCTTACACCGCTACATTTTCACCGTTCATGCTCTCAAAGTTGATAAATTAGAACTTCCAGCCGAAGCCAGTGCGGCAATGATTGGCTATATGATTAATGCTAATCAAATTGCCAAAACTAGCTTTACAGCCAAATACGGTCGTTAAACAAAAATCCCTCGAAAAAAGAGGGATTTTTCTGATCACTCATCATCAGTTACTCAAGTACAACACAACGCTCAATTGCTGCATTTTTAGACACATTTTACTTACATTGAAACATTTATTTGCATTTTTGGCATGTTTTAAGCATAAAAACGCCTAATTGTTAAACAAAAAACTTAGACAAATGCCTAAAAAACCGTTAGCATCCCCACATCGCCGCCCAACTAATAAAAAATATTCATTTTGGGCATAGTCTTTAACTTTGTTAGGACACACGGCTTCGGCATCGTTTACTGATTATTTAATCAGCAAAATTATGCAGATTATCTTACACACTGGGTAAAGATAGTCGTCAACGTGTTCTGCATGACTGGGCTTAAATTGAACTTAGTAACTTAATTTAGCCACCTAGGCTAAACAGGCTGAGTGAGATTTAAAAACCAGAACAATGTCTTAGGAGAGATACCGATGACATCTAACAAATTAAATGTACGTAAGCGCACTTCTGCTTTATTAAGCGTTTTGCTGGTTACTTGCTTACAAACTCCTACCACTTATGCTGGTAATGATGTGTATTTTTCTACACCCGTTACTGAATTAATGGATGGAGCTGCTTTGGATGCTCATACTTCCGTCGATGCTGCACCTGATGTGCCATTGACAACTGAAGAGTTAGCAAAAATTCCAGATGCTACCCCCGTTGAAGAACCATTTAGTAAATATGGCAACCCAACACAATACACCGTATTAGGCAAAACCTATACCGTAATGGCCAAAGCCAAAAACTTTAAACAAGTCGGTTTAGCATCTTGGTATGGTAAAAAGTTTCATGGTCAACGCACATCAAGCGGTGAACGTTTTGATATGTTTAAGTTGACAGCAGCTCACAAAAATTTACCTATTCCTTGTTATGCCAAAGTCACTAATCAAGAAAACGGTAAAAGTGTGATTGTTAAAATCAATGACCGTGGCCCTTTTCACAGTGATCGAGTAATGGATTTGTCATGGGCTGCGGCTGCTAAACTTGAAATGCTTGGCAAAGGTACAGCCAAAATCAAACTCGAAGTTGTTAGCAGTGCAGATGCAACTACGGCTGTTGCGAGCACCAAGCCCGTTACAACGCCAACAACGACTATTGCTGCAAATGATGCAAACAAACAATTTTTTGTACAAGTTGGCGCGTTTAGCACAGAAGATTATGCTCTAAGCTTACAAAGCAAATTATCTGAAGTGGTTGCCCTGCCTATTGAAGTCAGTAGCTCTGACAGCAATAAAGCCATTCACAAAGTACAAGTTGGCCCATTTGTTGACGAAACTACCGCCAACAAAGCACGTGAGTATATCTTACAACTTGCTGCCGTTAGCAATCCTATCATTATCAAACGTTAAAAATAAGGGCTTTTAAAAGCCCTTATTTTTTATCAATTATTATCAGTATTAACATCCTGTTTTTGCTCTTGAGAATCTTTTGACTCAACAACTTTACCTGTTCTAGGAGGAATTTTTACTCCCATTCGCATGGTAATAGACTGCGCTCCTTCGCCAAAACCCAAAGCATAATGTACGGCATTGGTCATCACTTTTTTAACATAATCGCGTGTTTCTAAAAATGGAATACTTTCAGTATAAACATCAACTGGCAAGGCTTGCGTGGGGTGTTGCCATTGTTTAGCTCGGTTTGGTCCTGCGTTATAACCTGCTGTCGCTAACACAGGTTGACTACCTAGTTGTTTAAAGACATGATTAATATAATAAGTACCTAAACGAACATTTGTTCCTACTTCATTTACCATGCCTGCATGATAGGGAATTTTTAGACGATTTGCCACCCATTGTGCGGTACTCGGCATTAATTGCATTAAACCACCTGCTCCGACACTGGACTTAGCATCAACCACAAACCGACTTTCTTGACGAATTAAACCATACACCCAAGCAGGATCTACACCTAACTCTTGGCTATAACCACGTACAACTTCTTTGTAAGGTGTAAGATAACGCAAATTATAACTATGTAATTTTTTCGTCCGTTCAGCCGCATAAATTGCTCGATCATACCAACGGACATTAGTGGCTTCTTCAGCTGCTGCTAAAAGGAACTTATCATTGGCATTTCTTAATGCCCAATTCCATTCGCGTACAGCCTCGGTACGCAAATCTAATAAATACAAACCTAAAGCACGTTGGATATTTACATTATCACGCACTACTTTTTTATCTTGCTCAGTCACAACATAATTTTGTGGTCGAGAAGCAATTTTTCCACCTAAACGGTCTTTAGCCAATAAACCATAATAATCATCATCAACAGCTAAACCGTTAAAGATTGCTTGGACAAATTTACTTTTGCTACTATCGCCTTCCATTGCTCTTGCACGCCAATATTGCCAAGCGCGCTCTTGTTGTTTTTCTGCGGATAATAAGTTAATAAACGCTAAAACACTGCTCCAATCCTGAATGCGAATCGCACTACGAATCGCCCACTCTTTGTCTTCATCTGGCCAAAAAACCGTTTTACTATGTTTAAACCAATCAACAGCGCGTGGGTCTTGGCGTTTAGCTGCTAATAAGGCCAAAATACGCCAACCATAAGGTCGATCTTCTTGATTAAAACGATTTTCTACTTGTTGCCAATAATTGACGGCTTTATCTAGGTTTTGACGAGAATAACGCGCCAAAGCGGACAAATATAATTCGTGACCAATGGCTGTTTCAACATCTGGTTTAGCCAAATAAACACTAGGACTGGTATAAATTTGGTCTAATATTTTATACGATAAATCAATGCCCAACTTACCTGCTAAACTTCGTGCTACAGCTTTATCATTACGTTGCAAAGCCAAACGCAACCGCCACCAATAATCTTCTTCGCTTAAAATGGTACTTTGTTGTAAAGCGGCTAATACATCAGGACAAGGCGTTGGCAAACTTTTGGTATTTAACCATAGTTCTTGACGGGCTTCGGCTAATGCTGTGTTATCGCCTGTATTTGCTCTTGCCAAATAGCTATAACATTTATGCTCTAGTTGTGGACGTTGCAGCCCTGTATAAAATTGTTGGTAATTTTGCCAATCTTGACGCTGTCCCAACACAATTAACCATTCACCACGTAATTTTTCCGCCAACCATGTATCGGGATATTTTTGCAAAAAATTAATGACAGCAATAGGATCAGCCTGTTTTAATTGCTGACTTAACACATAATAATCAGCATAAACTGCCCAAATATCACCTTGTAATTTAGTACTATATTCTGCCAACGCGATACTATCGCCTGTTCTAAATGCTTCACGGGCTGCCAAAAAATCTTTATCATCTGCTTGAGCATCCATGCCAATTAATAAACTCAGACTTATTAGGCCTGATATCACACTTTTTAACATAGCCACCTCCTTTAATTTAAAAACCTTATTTTCTATAAGTCTTTAAAATCATTAACTTAATTAATAATAAACGTTATTGGTTTATTAATAATAGATAAGCTATGTAACAAGACATCTACTTTTAGCCTAATAAGATAGTTATAATACACACCCATTTTTTGTTGTTTATTCGTCACGACCATGTCTAAAAAAGTTTATATCGAAACCCAAGGCTGCCAAATGAATGAGTACGATAGCTCGCGTATGGCTGATTTATTAGGTGAATCTCATGGCATGGTGCGTACGGATAATCCCGAAGAAGCCGACGTATTATTAATGAACACCTGTTCGATTCGTGAAAAAGCCCAAGAAAAGGTGTTTTCGGAGTTAGGTCGTTGGCGCAAACTCAAAGAAAAACGCCCAGAGGTGGTTATTGGTGTTGGTGGCTGCGTTGCTTCTCAAGAAGGCGAATTGATTCGTAAACGTGCGTCTTATGTTGATATGGTGTTTGGCCCGCAAACCTTACATCGCCTACCAAAGATGCTTGACGAAAAACAAAATAATAAAATTTCGATCGTGGATATTAGCTTCCCCGAAATTGAGAAATTCGACTTTTTACCCGAACCAAAAGTTGAAGGCTTTAAAGCTTATGTGTCAATTATGGAAGGCTGCTCTAAATATTGCTCCTTCTGTGTGGTGCCTTATACTCGTGGCGAAGAAGTGTCTCGTCCTTTTGATGATGTGATTGCCGAAATTGTGCATTTAGCCAGTCAAGGGGTACGCGAAGTGACGTTATTAGGCCAAAACGTCAATGGTTATCGTGGTCATTATCACGATGGTGAAGTATGTACCTTTGCCGAATTATTAAAACATATTGCTGATATTGATGGCATTGGGCGTATTCGTTTTACCACCTCTCACCCTCTCGAATTTAATGATGATTTAATTGAAGCCTATACCTTATTGCCAAAATTAGTGTCTCATGTGCATTTACCTGTGCAATCGGGTTCAGATACTATTTTAGCAGCAATGAAGCGCAACCATACTGCTGAAGATTATTTACAACGTATTCGTAAGCTCAAAATTGCTCGTCCAGACATTCATTTGTCTTCAGACTTTATTATTGGTTTCCCCAATGAAACCGACCAAGATTTTGTCGATACCATGAATTTAATTGCTGAAGTGGATTATGACCACTCTTACAGCTTCATTTATTCTAAACGTCCCGGTACACCAGCTTCTGAATTACCTGACAATACTTCTGAAGAAGATAAAAAAGAACGTTTAGCCCTTCTTAAAGCTCGCATTAAGCAAAATACTGAACGTAAAACTCGCGCGATGTTAGGCACAACCCAACGAGTATTGGTTGAAAAAGTATCTGACCGAGATCAAGACTATATGGTTGGTAGTGCCGAAAATACCCGCCAAGTGTTATTACCGCGTAATGATGCCTTAATTGGCAAATTTGCTGATGTTGTCATTGACCAAATTATGAGTATCAATACGGTGCGTGGTCATGAAATTGTTTGGATGGAGTGATTTGAATCAGAATAACGTGAGTTAGTACCCCCAAATCACTGATGAACAAAAGCCATAAGATCGGATTTGAGGACTTACGAAATTAGCGAGTCAATACACGATAACAGCGTAAGTCCTCATCTTAAACACCCGTCATTGCATTAATAATATGATAGTGATCCTCAAATAACTGTTCGGGCTCTAATTGTGACAAAGGCAACCAAAACGCACTTTTTGCATCATCCCCTCCTTTTACTTTTGGCAAGCCTGAATCAGGATTTAACTCAAATTTAAAAGCATGGGTAATGGTTCGACCACGTGCAGAACGGTTTGGCTCATCAAATACTTGTTGAGCTTTTAATGAACCATGTAATACAGGTTCTGGTACTTTTAAGCGTGTTTCTTCACGTAGCTCACGAATACACGCAGCAATTAACGTTTCTCCTTGATCAACAAATCCACCTGGTAAAGCAAACAAGCCTTTACCCGGCCTTGCTTTGCGCTCAACCAATAAAATATGTCCTGCTTGCACTACCACAGCATCTACCGTGACAAACACAGGTGGATATGGTGCTTTATCCCAAGCTTGTTTATATTGTTGAATAAACAACGCTTCTGCTTGTAAATGCTGATATTGTTCATTGGCCATAAACTCAGCCAAAAACTGTTGTGTCCCCAATGGCAACAATTCATTATTGGGCATAGCCCCCAACAAATAATTATCACGCAAAGGGGTTGCTGATAAGGCAAAATGATTATCAACATCCACACTTTGCCATTGTGGGAATAGTTTTAAATAATAAGAGCTTTGATCTTTTTGATGGCCAATCAAACCAATTTTCGCTTGTTTAGTTGAGTTTTGTTGTCGAACAACAACTTGCACTGCTTCTTGTACACTTTTTACCCATAAGGCATCGTTATACAAACAATCATTTAAGGGTTGGCAATGCACTCTCGCCGCTTCATCAGGCGACAAGCTCGCTAAAATCATCGCCTTGCGCTCAGCAAAACTAAACGGATTACGGGTGTTACGTGGTTGCCGAGCCGAGCCAATTAATACAATCACTTCAGCACTTTGTGCTAAAGCCTGTTTTAAGACTTTAGCATGACCAATATGAAATGGTTGAAATCGACCAATAAACACTAAAAAGTCAAACATTTTCGCTTACAACCTTTCAATGACAAAGCCTAAACCTTGCACCGTTTCCGCTTGGCTATAAGGGGCAACGACGGCTTTGCTCATCTGTTCTGCATTCAGATATTTAGCAGCCACTGCTTGTAAATCGGTAATGGTCACCGCTAATAATTTAGCCCGTAAAGCACGACGTTGTGCAGGAGTACGACCATACAAGGCATTATGGAACGCACTACGCGCTTCACCTGCGGGCGACATGGGTTTGTCTAAACTGGCCATAATGCCCAAAATCACTTCTTCTAATTGGCGTTCTTCGTGGTTATTGCTTTGTAACCACTCCAAACTGGCTTGGAAATCGGCAAAAGTATCGGCCAAACGCGGATCACGATATGAAAAGAAACGGAACGCACAAGCATTACTGTCATAAGCCGCACCGCCACCATACGCACCACCTTGTTCACGAATAGCACGATGTAAAAAGCCATTACGCAAAAAGCCCCCTAAAATCATCAATGCTGGCGCATCGTCATGGTCAATTGGCACAGCAGGATAAGCTGCTGCACAAAATTGCACTTGAGTATTTGCTAACCATGCTATTTGTGTGGATTGTGGATTAGCCTGTGCCTGAATTTGTTTCACATCATCATCAACTGATGCAGCAATAGAACTCGCAGACCACGTTTGTTGTAAAGTTTCAACCAAAGTCGCTAAACGTTCTTTTTCGGCAATCAACAAAAACTGACGTGGTGCGGCTAAGACTTTGTGATGAATGGCTTGTAACTCTGCTAATAGACTGGTTATGCCGTCTTCACTTTGGCTATTGGCGACTAACTCACGCAAGGTACGCAACGCGGGCAAACCTGAAATACGGTACTCCAATTGACTTAAAGCACTCATGCTATGGCTGGCGGTTTGCATTGCCAAGGCATGACCACTATCGGTAATACTCGCTTCAAAACGTGCTTTACGCTGTGCCAATAAATCTTGCACACGTTCGGCTTCATCAAAGCGTAATTGCTCTAAAGTCGTTTTTAATAAGTTAAAGCTGTCGGTGTTGTAATGTAAGGCTTTGCATGAGGCGACCAAATGCGCTTGAGCTTGCCCTGCATCGTTTAGACTGGTGCGCATACTTAAACCCATACGCACACCGCCACTGACTTGTGATTGCCATTGCTGCATGGCTAAATAATCATGCTCGCCTGCCCCCAATTCACTCAACAAGCTACTATAAAACGGCACAAGGCTTTGCTCACGTTCCGTTAAATTGGGTAAATCGATAATAATTTGTTGATAAAACAAACCATTCGTCCCTGCTTCAAAGGTGGTAATGGGTACATCAACACCATTTATAGGGAGTGTATAGGATTTACCTTCGGCAATTTTTAAATCGGCAGGAATATCCGCCAAACCAACTTTTGGCAAAATACTCACATCATCAATTTGTGCCTGACGCGCCACCAATGCTTTGGTATTGGCAATAATCGCTTGTTTGTCAGCCTCACTTAAGCCTTGTTGAATCTTGGCTAAACGAGCGGCTTCGGCTGCTTGACGTTTTTGGCTAATGGTATTATCGGGTTTTAAGGTCAAACGCACACGGTGTGGATTATCCAATAAAGCGGTTTTGACGAGATTTTTAATATAGTCAGGATCTTGAATGGACTGGCGTAATTGTGCCAAAACTGAGTCAACATCCCACAAGGCTAAGGGGTCAGCATCTTGTAATGCCGCATTTAAACCATTTAACACTAATTGCAAACCATAAGGATAAGAGTCGCCACCAATTTCGCGTTGAGATAATTCAATTTGATGTAAAACGGCTTCTACCTCTTCTTGGGCTACACCTTCTACAGCAACTTTTTGTAGGACTTCTAAAATACCTGCTTCAATCTCGGCGGCTTTATCGGCGGCACAACCTTCTAAACCACAACCAAAACTCATTTCACGGCCATTATCATCTAAACCACACATGGGTGATGGCGCTTCGCCCAAGCCACAAGTTTCTAAGAATTGGCGTAATGGTGAGGCAGAGTTTTCTAATAACACACCATTTAATAAATTCATCGCCAAACGTTCGCTAATATTCGCGGTTTGACCTAATAACCAACTCATCACCACATGACTTTTGTTGGCTAAATCACCTTCATCTAAAGGATAATGGTCTTCAACGATGACAGGCGCGTAATAGCGTTTTTCATCTTTGCCTTTAATGGTTTCGCTACGTTCAAAACTGTGTAAGGCTTCTTCTTCAAAACGGCGTTGTAATTCAGCCGCAGGAATATCACCAAAGGTCATAAATACGGCATTACTGGGGTGATAATGCTTTTTATAAAAGGCGATTAAATCGTCATAACTTAAATCGGGAATGGTTTCGGGGTCGCCACCTGAGTTGTAATGATAGGTGGTGGTTGGAAAAACATATTTATTTAATACATCTGACAAAATACTGGTAGATGAACTCATTGCCCCTTTCATTTCGTTAAAGACAACACCCTTGTACACCAAAGGACTATTCGGATTTTCTGCCTCACTAAACTCAACCCGAATGCCTTCTTGAGCAAAATCTAAGGGGTCTAAACGGGCATAAAACACCGCATCTAAATACACAGACAACAAATTAAAAAAGTCTTGACGGTTTTGGCTCGCAAAAGGATACGCTGTCCAATCGCTAGAGGTAAACGCATTCATAAATGAGTTTAAGGAGCGACGAATCATTAAAAAAAACGGATCGCGCACAGGAAAACGTTTAGAACCACATAAAGCCGTGTGTTCTAAAATATGGGCTACGCCAGTTGAATCCATCGGCATGGTGCGTAAGGCCACCAAAAACACATTTTCGGGGTTATCGGAGGCTAAATGAAAATGACTTGCCCCTGTTTTTTTATGGCTATACTCGCTCATTTCTACGTTTAACGAGGCAATATGCACAGTACGTAAACAGTCAAAGGCAGGATGTGGTGCTGACACGGTAAACTCCGATATATTTATTTGGGCAAATTATTTCATAGCAATTGAAAAAACATAAGCCTCCGAAGAGGCTTATATCATACATCAAGTAAAATTTACCTAATGCTTACTTACCATGATTCTCAGCTAAGAAGAACCAAGTTTCTAACACAGAGTCTGGATTTAAAGACACAGAATCAATGCCTTCATCCATTAACCACTTAGCGAGGTCTGGGTGGTCGCTGGGGCCTTGACCACAGATACCCACGTACTTACCTGCTTTTTTACAGGCTTGAATTGCACGAGATAACAAGAACTTAACCGCAGGATCACGTTCATCAAATAAGTGTGAAACAATGCCTGAGTCACGGTCTAAGCCCAAAGTTAATTGGGTTAAATCGTTAGAACCAATCGAGAAGCCGTCAAAGTGCTCTAAGAAGTCTTCTGCTAATAAGGCATTGGTTGGTAACTCACACATCATGATGATTTTGAGACCATTTTCGCCACGCTTTAAGCCTTTTTCGGCCAACAACTCAATCACACGTTGTGCTTCGGAGGTGGTACGAACAAAAGGAATCATCACTTCAACATTAGTTAAGCCCATTTCATCACGGACTTTTTTCAAGGCACGCACTTCTAAATCAAAACAATCACGGAAATTGTCAGAAATATAACGTGACGCACCACGGAAACCTAACATTGGGTTTTCTTCTTCTGGCTCGTATAACTTACCACCGATCAAATTGGCATATTCGTTTGACTTAAAGTCAGACATACGCACAATCACACGTTGTGGGTAGAAGGCCGCTGCTAAAGTTGCAATACCTTCCACTAATTTTTCAACATAAAACTCAACAGGTGAGGCATAACCCGCAGCACGGCTAGTGACCGCATTACGAATATCACGCGGTAAAGTTTCATAGTTTAATAAGGCTTTTGGATGCACACCAATCATACGGTTAATGATGAATTCTAAACGTGCTAAACCAATACCTTGATTAGGGATTTGAGCAAAGTCGAAAGCACGATCAGGGTTACCCACATTCATCATAATTTTGAACGGTAACTTTGGCATAGATTCAATGGAGTTCTTTTGCACTTCAAAGTCTAACATGCCTTCATAGATAAAGCCTGTATCACCTTCGGCACAAGAAACCGTGACTTCCATACCATCCGCTAACACTTCAGTCGCGTTACCACAACCGACAATTGCAGGCACACCTAATTCACGGGCAATAATCGCTGCGTGGCAAGTACGACCACCACGATTAGTCACAATCGCAGCCGCACGCTTCATCACTGGTTCCCAATCAGGATCAGTCATATCAGAAACTAAAACGTCACCTGGTTGAACTTTTTCCATTTCGCGGATAGAGTTAACCACTTTGACACGGCCAGAACCAATACGTTGACCAATAGAGCGGCCTTCGCACAACACAACAGTGCCTTTTTGCTTAAGCAAATAACGCTCCATCGTACCGACGTTTTGACGACTTTTTACCGTTTCTGGACGCGCTTGCACAATATATAACTGACCATCATCACCATCTTTTGCCCATTCGATGTCCATCGGCTGGCCATAATGTTTTTCGATAATCAACGCTTGCTCTGCTAATGCTGCTGCTTCGGCATCACTAATCGAAAACTTCAAACGTTCTGGCTTATCAACGTCAACCACTAAAGTCGATTTACCAGCCACACCTGTTTGACCATAAATCATTTTTTGGGTTTTGCTACCCAAGTTGCGGCGCAAAATACAAGGACGCTTAGCTATTAGGGTTGGTTTATGTAAATAAAACTCATCAGGGTTTACGGCACCCTGCACCACCATTTCACCTAAACCATAAGAACTGGTAATAAACACCACATCACGGAAACCAGACTCAGTATCTAAGGTAAACATAACCCCTGCTGCGCCAGTTTCGGAACGCACCATACGTTGAATACCTGCCGATAATGCCACGCCTTTGTGGTCATAACCTTGGTGAACACGATAAGCAATCGCACGATCATTAAATAAAGAGGCAAATACTTCTTTAACGGCAATTAAAACGTTATCAATACCACGGATGTTTAAGAAAGTTTCTTGTTGACCCGCAAAAGAGGCATCTGGCAAATCTTCGGCTGTTGCTGAAGAACGTACCGCCACCGCAATATTTGGGTTGTTTTCGGACATTTTGGCAAAATTGTCACGAATTTGCTGTTCTAAAGCAGGTTGTAATGGTGTGGCCACAATCCATTCACGAATTTCTTTACCTACTTCAGCCAAACGCACCACATCATCAACATTTAAGTTTTCTAAAGCTTCATTAATGCGCTTATTTAAGCCACTTTGCTCTAAAAAATCACGATACGCTTGAGCTGTAGTGGCAAAACCATTGGGAACAGACACCCCCACATTGGCCAAATTACTAATCATTTCACCTAAAGAGGCGTTTTTACCGCCAACAATCTCAACATCATTTTTACCTAATTGTTGAAACCACAATACTAATGCTTCCAAGGTCACACTCCCTACGTTGCATGAAAATAATAAATAACAGGTCTATATTACATAATAAACCATGCTACACAATTCAGTCTGCGTCGCCATTAACACAAAGCATATATAAAACTTTTTTCAGTCTATTCAAAGTCATGTGATTATCACCAAATTGCGCATACTTTAATCGCTTCTCACAATTTTATAGTCGCAAATAGCGTTAATTTCAAAGAAAAACATAAGTCTTATCATTTAGACTGGCCAGCGTTGGCTTTAGGCCATAATATAAAGACTTCTTTCGCCTAGTACAAACGATAAAGGATAACAAAACATGAAACGTAGTGTATTTTTTATTTCTGATGGCACAGGGATTACCGCCGAAACACTTGGTCACAGTCTTCTGGCTCAATTTGGTAGTGTAAAATTTGAAGAATTTACCCTGCCCTATATTGATAGTATTGAACGTGCTCATCAAGCAGTCCTTAAAATTAATCAAGTCGCCGCTGAAGACGGCTGTAAACCGATTATTATTGACACTTTAGTCAATAAAGAAATTCGTCAAATTATTACCAATGCTAATGGCTGTATGTTTGATGTCTTTGAAACCTTTGTTGGCAAACTAGAAGAAGAATTAGGCGTACAACCTACCAATCAAATCGGCAAACATACCGTCAATACCTTATCCTACAAAACACGAATTGATGCTATTCATTTTGCTTTAGATAATGACGATGGTGCGCGAACCCGTCATTACGACTCCGCAGATATTATTTTAATTGGTGTTTCTCGTTCTGGTAAAACACCAACGTGTATTTATTTGGCAATGCAATTTGGCATTCGAGCCGCAAATTATCCCTTAACCGAAGATGATTTAGATGACAATTGTTTGCCAAAATCTCTTAAAGAACACAAAAATAAACTCTTTGGTTTAATGATTGATGCTGAGCGTTTAACAGCCATTCGTACTGAGCGTAAAGCAAACAGTCGTTATGCCAGTCCCCAACAATGCCAAATGGAGTTACGCGCTGTAGAAGGCATTTATGTTAAAGAGGGAATTCCTTTTTTAAATGTTTCAGAAATGTCTGTTGAAGAAATCGCCACTCGCATTATTCAACTAGCAGGCTTAAAACGACGGATTAACTAATGAAAAAATTTTTTGCTTTATTATTGGTATTCGTGTTGGGGGCTGGCTTTTATAGCACGCCCTATTATGCCGCACACCAAGTACAACAAGCTGCGCAAAGCAAAGATAGTCAACGCTTAAACAGTTATATTGACTATGCCGCATTACGTGCCAGTCTCAAACAATCGTTGAGCGAAAAC
This sequence comes from uncultured Agitococcus sp., assembly GCF_937920075.1. Classification (GTDB taxonomy): domain Bacteria; phylum Pseudomonadota; class Gammaproteobacteria; order Pseudomonadales; family Moraxellaceae; genus Agitococcus. The sequence continues at coordinate 8,432 of NZ_CALETI010000038.1, read as the reverse complement.
TTTAGTCAAACACTGCTTAATAACAAAACAGACAGTGGCATGAATGCCTTTGCCACCATGTTTGCTAACGCTTTTGTGACGCCGTTAATTGATAGTTTAGTGACCCCTGAAAACATCGCATTAATGCTACAGGCTGAACTTCCTGAAAAACTCAAACATACCGACAAACAAGCAGCCGAAGCCAACCAACAAGAAACGGAAAAAGATCAGTTAATTATGGCAAAGTCGTATGTGGATTTTGATCATTTTGCAGTGGATATTGCTCATCAGCAACAGCCAAACGCGGTTTTTAGATTCACTTTTACGCGACAAGGTTTATTTGCTTGGAAATTAACAGGCTTAACACTGCCCAAACCTTAAAACATACACAAAGCCAACATTATCAGGCATAATGCTGGACTTTTATTTTTAAGAATCTCTCACCAAACACTGACATAATGAGAGTTCATTGATTAGATAAATATATAGCTTAGGTGAAATAATTATGATGCGCACACATTATTGTGGCAGTTTAAACGAGTCTCATATTGGTCAACAGGTTACTTTATGTGGTTGGGTACACCGCCGCCGTGACCATAGTCATGTGGTATTTTTTGACGTTCGTGACCGTGATGGTTTATTACAAGTGATTATTGAGCGTGCAGATACACCAGAATTATTCGATGCTGCGGGCAAAATGCGTAACGAATATGTGTTACAAATTACAGGTAAAGTCCGCGCCCGCGAAGAACACTTAATTAATCCTGATATTGCTAGTGGTAAAATTGAAGTTCTTGCCGATAAAATTGAGATTCTAAATAGCTCCGAAACGCCACCATTCCCGTTAAATGACGATTTTGCCAACGTTGGTGAAGAGATTCGCTTAAAGTACCGTTTCTTGGATATGCGTCGTCCAGAAATGTTGCAACGTATGCGTTTTCGCTCGCAAGTCACTTCTAAAATCCGTAACTATTTAGATCGTCATGGCTTTTTGGATGTTGAAACGCCAGTTTTAACGCGTGCAACCCCTGAAGGTGCGCGTGACTATTTAGTGCCGTCACGTACCCAACAAGGTTCTTTTTTTGCATTACCACAATCACCACAATTATTTAAACAATTGTTGATGGTGTCTGGTTTTGACCGTTATTACCAAATTGCTAAATGTTTCCGTGACGAAGACTTACGTGCTGACCGTCAACCCGAATTTACCCAAATCGACATCGAAACGTCTTTTATGTCTGATGAAGAAATCATGGGCATTGCCGAAGGCATGGCCGTTGAGTTATTTGACGAATTATTAGGCATTAAGTTTGATAAATTTCCACGCATGACTTATGCCGAAGCGATGCGCCGTTTTGCCTCTGACAAACCAGACTTGCGTGTGCCATTAGAATTGGTTGACGTAAAAGACTTAATGCAAGAAGTGGAATTTAAAGTGTTTGCTGGCCCAGCTAAAGACCCCAAAGGTCGTATTGCGGCGATTCGTGTGCCACAAGCGGCTGACAAATTAACCCGTGGTCAAATTGATGAATACACCAAGTTTGTGGGTATTTATGGGGCTAAAGGCTTAGCTTACATCAAAGTCAATGATTTAAGTCAAGGTGTTGCAGGTTTACAATCGCCTATCGTTAAGTTTATTGAACCGATTGTTTTAGAGTTATTAAAACGTGTTGGTGCAGAAAATGGCGACATCGTGTTTTTTGGTGCAGATAAAGCCAAAGTGGTTAACGATGCAATGGGTGCGTTGCGTGTCAAAATCGGTCACGATTTAAACATGCTCACTTGCGAATGGGCACCTTTATGGGTAGTTGACTTCCCAATGTTTGAAGAAGTTGGCGAAGGTCAATGGACTTCTGTTCACCATCCATTCACCATGCCACACGGCACGGTTGAAGACCTCAAAAACAACCCTGCCGAAGCCACGTCTGTTGCTTATGACATGGTGTTAAATGGGACTGAGATTGGTGGTGGTTCTTTGCGTATTTACAATCCAGATATGCAAAAAGCAGTGTTTGAAGCATTGGGAATTGGTGAAGAAGAAGCTCAAGAAAAATTTAGCTTCTTGTTAGACGCTTTAAAATTTGGTGCGCCACCACATGGCGGTTTGGCCTTTGGTTTAGACCGTTTGGTGATGTTAATGACAGGCGCAACCTCTATTCGTGATGTAATTGCCTTCCCAAAAACCAAAACGGCTGAATGTTTGATGACACAAGCCCCTGCGCCTGTTGAAGGTAAGCAGTTACGCGAGTTAGGTATTCGTTTACGCGAAAAAGTCGGCGAGTAATATTCTGAGCAAGGACGCTTTATATAATATAAATTTATATTTTACAGGACATAATAGAATGACAAAATCACACCAATCTGTAGCAGAACAACGCAAATATTTAGTTCGTTCAGTGGTAGATGCTAAAGCGATAAGTTCAGTATGGCTAGAGGAGATAGAATTACAACAAATGATAAGTTTTGGTTTGCCAGAAATTGATGATAGATATCATATATGGAGAATTCCATTAAAAACCAAAAATGGAAAAACAAATATTGGAGAAATTGTAGTTGATGCATTTTTAGCTGAAGTACTCGTTGATAAAACAACAGATCCAAAATTATTAGAAACTCGTTTACTAAAAAAAGACAAGCCTGATTTACTGAAAAAACAAAAACAATACACTTTATCCCCACTTAGAAATACGATAGGTATTGGTGATTGTTCTGAATTACTTGAAGATGTGCCAACAGAGTCAATTGACCTCGTGTTTACATCCCCGCCCTATTTTAATGCTCGTCCAGAATATAGTGAATATGAAGAGTATGATCATTATTTACTAGCAATGCGTAATATCATCAGAAAAGCTCACAGAGTACTTGCTGAGGGCCGTTTTTTTGTCATGAATACCTCACCCGTCTTATTACGTCGTGCTAGCCGTAATGAGGCCTCAAAAAGAATAGCCGTTCCTTTTGATTTACACAGAATATTTATCGAAGAAGGCTTTGATTTTATTGATGATATTATTTGGGTCAAGCCCGAAGGTGCAGGTTGGGCAACAGGTAGAGGCAGAAGATTTGCTGCAGACAGAAACCCTTTACAATATAAAGCGGTACCTGTTACAGAATATGTATTAGTTTATCGAAAAAAAACCAACCTACTTATTGATTGGCATATTAGAAATCATCCAAATCAAGAAGTAGTTTCACAAAGTAAAATTGCAGATGGATATGAAAAGACTAATATTTGGCGTATTAACCCAATGACTCGTTCAAAACACCCAGCTGCTTTTCCAGTAGAATTAGCTGAAAAAGTGATTAGTTATTATTCTTTTCAGGGCGATGTTGTTTTAGACCCTTTTGCAGGCTCTGGAACGGTAGGAGCAGCAGCTATAAAACTAAATAGACGTTTTGTTTTGTTTGAATTAAATAAACAATATGGTGAGTTAATTTGTGAGGAAGCACAAAAATGGTTGGGGAAAGATTATAAAGATGTGCTAAAGCTAAACTGCGAAGACATTAATGCAACATCTCAGACTTTTTTGGATATATAACAATGAAGAAAAACCCAAAAATAATTTACGATTTATTCCCAGAAAACTCTAGAGTTCTTCTAACTGGTTCAGGTAAAGAATTCGTTCAACGTATTGGTGAAGATGTTATTCGAAATGCAGTGCTTGGGGTTTTAAAAGGAGAAAACTTAAGAACACAGACCGAATATTTGACTAGAAGTCGGATATCTCAAATCAACACAGCATTAATAGTTTTATATTTACATGGTCTTATGACGATTGATGAGTTTTCTGAAAACTTATCAACCTATGCTTCAGATCAATTACGCCATGCAAAAAAAACAGATAATGCAGCAATATGGCCTGCCCAATGGTTTCTTGGACTAACAGGTAAATCAGTACAAAATGTTTTAAAAAGTGATCATGACGCATTAACAGACTACATAAGTTCTTTTGAAAATACACTTCAATCCTCAATAGAAAAATCAGAATCTGAATTTGGAAAACTAAAAGCAACTATGGGATTTATTGAAAATCAAAAAACAGGACAAATGGTAGAATTGTCATGGAAAGAAGTTTTACAATTAACAACTGCCATCGGTGCACAAACACTCACAATAAGAGGCTCGGATAAATCTTTATATGGCAAACTTTTCGAAAAGCTAATACTTGGTTCAGTTTTATCTATACTAGGATTCACACGCACAGACCCCCCATCAAACAATCCTAACATCATGAAAAAAGAGCGACTTTTTTGGTTATCAGACAGTTCAGACAACAGAGAAAGTGATGCAACACTTTTATATAAAGCGTGGAAAATGGTTCGATTCGATATTGGCTTTATTGGACCTGGTAACTCAGAGATTTCAAAAGATAAGTTGAGTCGTTTTTCAGCGCAACAAAATATTCAAGGTCAAAAAACTTACTCCAAGACCTTTATTATAGTAGATCGTTTACCCACAACAGGAAAAACTGAGGCTGCTGCAAATGCCATCGGAGCTGAAATTATACAAATGAGTATGAAATACTGGCCAAAAGAGCTTGCATTTAAACTTCATAAAACGACAGGCATAGATTATCCAATAATGCACTTGCCCGATTCAGAAATAAGTAATTATTTAGAATCAGAACTAAGCAAGCTTAATATTCTTGACTTTATCGGCAATTTAAAGCTTACACCAACATCAAATAGCAAAGATTATTAATCTCCACAATACAGGAGCTTTTTATGGCTGGCCATTCTAAATGGGCGAACATTAAACATCGTAAAGCTCGCCAAGATGCCTCTAAAGGCAAAGTCTTTACCAAATATTTACGCGAAATTGTTGTAGCTGCCCAAATGGGTGGTGGCTCAGAAGCAGACAATCCCCGTTTACGTGCCATTGTTTCTAAAGCTTTATCGGCCAATATGACCCGCGATGTCATCAATCGAGCCATTCAACGTGGTGTTGGTGGTGGAGATGCCGACAAAGTTCAAGAAATTACCTATGAAGGTTATGGTGTCGGTGGTGTTGCGGTGTTAGTAGAAACCATGACGGATAACTTAAAGCGGACTGTCAGTGATGTGCGTCATGCCTTTACCAAATGTGGTGGCAATTTAGGCACATCAGGCTCTGTCGATTATTTATTTAGTAAACGTGGCGAATTAACTTTTGCTGATGGTGACGAAGATAAAATCATGGACATTGCCCTCGAAGCAGGTGCTGACGATGTGATTAGTGAAGCCGATGGCACAGTGATGGTTATTACCACTCCACATAACTTTGGTCACATTCAAGATGCTTTAGAAGCGGCTGGTTTAAAAGCTGACCATGCCGAAGTGACCATGCACCCTTCTACTCAAGCTGATATTACCGACCTTGAACAAGCGCAAAAAATTATGAAAATGATTGATATGCTTGAAGATTTAGACGATGTGCAAAACGTTTATAGTAACGTTCATTTTAGCGATGATGTGATGGACGCGTTGCATAAGTAAGATAATTTGCTTATAAAAGCTGTTGAGGTTTTGTTTATGTTGACAAACAAAACTTCAACAGTCTCTAAAAATAATTTAAAAAATCTCCATTTTCTGTCACAAACTGCACAGCTCCTTCGTTTTAGTTATAGTTTTATCGAGGATACCACTATGACTAATACCACTCAGCCAACTGTCATCATTTTAGGGGCTAGTTATGCAGGCTTAATGGCTTGTGCTCGCCTTTTACATAGCCGTCAAAAAATACAAATCATGGTAATTGATGCCAAAGCGCATTTTGAACAAAAAATTCGCTTACATGAAACCTTAGTTGGTGATGAGACACGCCGCTTTGCTCTTGCTCCGTTGCTAAAAAAACGTGGCGTTACATTTATCCAAGCAAAAGTTAATGGTCAATTACAATCGGTCATGACCATTTGTGCCAATCAAGAAGGTATCAAAGAAGTGTTTATTATGCTTAATCCTGAAAAACTTAACATTCAGCAAAAAATTGCATCTTAAACTGTTGCGCAATTTGTTGACCAATTTGCTTAATATCTAAAGGTTTATTGGTTAAATCTTTCATTTGTGTCATTTCTAGCCCCGCATAACCACACGGATTAATACGGTTAAATGGTTCTAAATCCATATCAACATTTAAAGAAAACCCATGATAGCTACAGCCTTTACGAATTCTTAACCCTAAAGAGGCAATTTTTTTGTTGCCAACATACACACCATGAGCATCACGATTTGCCCATGCGTCTATTTGGTATTCTTGCAAAACGGCTACTAAAATATCTTCAATTTTTTCTACTAACTCTCGAACACCAATACCTAATCGTTTCACATCAAACAAGCAATATCCTACCAATTGCCCTTGACCATGATAAGTGACTTGGCCACCACGATCGGTTTTCACCACAGGTATATCACCTGCCATTAAGATATGATGCTCTTTACCCGCTTGCCCCAAGGTAAATACCGCAGGATGTTGCAACAACCATAACTCATCAGCCGTTTGATCGGTGCGTTGATCAGTAAAAGTACGCATTTGCTGCCAAACCTGTTCAAACGGCAAGCAGCCTAAATCCTTAATCAATAACAATTTTAATAAACCAATTTAATTTCGGGAGCTGCATTAAAATCTTCATACAAACCATTGATTTGATCTTTGGTTTCTAAATAAACTTCCACAGTCACCGATAAATATTTACCACCACTAGAAGAACGCATGCTAATTTTAGCTGCATCAAAACTTGGACAATGTTTAATCGCAATATCTGCCACCACTTGCGCTAAAGGATATTGCATCTCTCCTAATACTTTAAAAGTATGATGACGTGGCAACTCCCATGCCTCAAGATTTTGCACAGTTATGCTCATAATTCACTCTCTTCAACAACAATAAAACATACACCATATTAACGAACATGGTGCATGTCTTTTTCAACCTTATAAATACGGCCAAATCTTCTAAAATCAAGTTGCCATTGCTTTTTCGGCGGCCATGACCGTTTGAGTCATTAATGTTGCAATGGTCATTGGGCCAACACCACCGGGAACAGGCGTATAAGCAGACACTCTTTCTGTCAAAGGTGCTAACTCGATGTCACCCACACCACCATCAACCGTATGATAACCAGCATCAACCACAACAGCGCCGTCTTTGATCCACTCTGCTTTAATAAAACGGGGTTTACCTACCGCACCAACAACAATATCGGCTTGCTTCACTAATTCAGCTAAGTTTTGGGTTTTAGAATGGCAAATCGTCACGGTGGCATTAGCTGCCAACAACATCATCGCCATTGGTTTACCCAAAATGGCACTACGTCCGACCACAACCGCATGTTTACCCGCCAACTCTACTTGATAATGCTTTAATAAAGTCATAATGCCTTGTGGTGTTGCAGAACCATAAGCTTCTTCACCCATGCTCATACGACCAAAGCCTAAACATGTGACACCATCAACATCTTTTTTTAAATCAATTGCATCAAAACAAGCACGTTCATCAATTTGATGAGGGACAGGATGCTGCAACAAAATACCATGCACATTAGGATTGGCATTTAACTCTTGAATTTGTGCTAATAATTGTTCAGTTGTGGTGCTAGCAGGCAAGCTAACTGATAAAGAATCCATACCCACACGACGACAAGCATTGCCCTTCATACGCACATAGGTTGCGGAAGATGGATCATCACCCACCAGAATGGTTGCTAAAATGGGAGTTTGTTGAGTTTTTTCTTTAATTACAGCCACTCGTGCAGATAATTCAACTTCTATTAAAGAAGCGAGCTTTTTACCATCAAGAACTAAAGCAGACATAAAAAACCTGTTATTAAAACTTTTAAGATTAAGGAACGGTTGAACCAACGTCTAAACGCAAGCTGTGGCTATTTTAGCATTACCCACACCAAAGTTAGTTGTTTTTTCACGAAGATTATTCGCACTATTCGCTTCTATATAACAGGAGTTAATAAGGCAACCTAATCAAAAAGATCAACTTTTAGACAAAACGTATATTTTATAATCACTTGATTATCAAAAAGAAAAAAAGTGTTGACGTTTTTTTTCTTTCTATATAACATAGGCGTCCTCAGCAGGCAGCTAGCAAATTAAAGGCTGGGTGGCAGAGTGGTCATGCAGCGGACTGCAACTCCGTGTACGCCGGTTCGATTCCGACCTCAGCCTCCAGTTAGGTTAGTGACGCTGAAAAGATTTTTGCCTAGGTGGTGAAATTGGTAGACACAAGGGACTTAAAATCCCTCGGCTGGTGACAGCCGTGCCGGTTCGATTCCGGCCCTAGGCACCATTATAACAGCATGCGCTGTATATACAAGAACCCTTGCTCTGCAAGGGTTTTTTATTGCTCAAATAATAGCAAAACGTTATATTGCAACTCTTACGCGCCCGTAGCTCAGCTGGATAGAGTACTGCCCTCCGAAGGCAGGGGTCGTGGGTTCGAATCCCGCCGGGCGCGCCATTTAAATCAA
>NZ_CALETI010000037.1 GCF_937920075.1 uncultured Agitococcus sp. | reverse complement strand
CTGTCATTAGGCTTAGGTTTATATTTGGTTTTTGGTAAAGAAGTAGCCGATTGGCCAACATGGTTATTATCGCCCGAAGCTAAAGCGATTTTTATTGCAACAGGTATTATTAATTTGCGTTTTATTGGCATTCGTTTTCGGCGTTTACAAGCATGGCAAGCGGCTCGAGCGCAGCGCCAACACCCCTAAAACAACAGGAAAATTATGAATAATAATAAAGATACTTCCAGTATTTCGTTTACTGCTCACTATACAGGTTATATTTGGTATAAAAATAAACTATCAAATCGGGCTTTTGCCACGCAAAAAGGCTTTGTTTTATATCAATTATTAAGACCAATCGAAGTGCTTGCCAAGTTATTTATTGGTTCAGACATTAAAACTACCCTACTACAACGCCATCAATTAATTGACCGTGAATTAACTCAATTAATTTTGTTGCATCCCGATTTACAAATTTTAGAATTGGCTTGTGGCTTATCACCACGCGGCTGGCGGATTAATCAAAAGTACCCTTATATTACTTATGTTGAAGCCGATTTAGTGGGTATGGCGAGTCAAAAACAACAACTGCTTAATGGTTTAGAAGGCATCAATGCTAATCATAAAGTACATACGTGTAATATCTTAATTGAAGACGAAATACAAAGCCTTGAAGCCGTATTAAAACGCGAATTTGATAGCAATAAACCGATTTTGGTGATTACCGAAGGTTTAGTAAATTATTTTAAACTTGAGGATATTAGCCTATTTTGGCAACGTCTAAGTAAAAGTTTAAGTCAATTTGCCGCAGGCTTTTATTTAACCGATGTGTATCCCAAAGTCACTCAACATCGTTTTTATCATTGGATTGAGTTAGCCAACAAATCTTTAAAAGTCTCATCAAAAAGCAGTTTTATGATGCACTTTGCCAGCCGTGATGAAGCTCAAACCTGCTTAAATAATTGTGGCTTTAAACAAGTGACTGTTTTTAATCCTGATGAAGAATTAAGCCAAGAAAAAACCAAAGGCGGTGCTTTGGTTTGGGTGATGAGATGTGAAATTTAAGTTTTAAATAGCTGGCTTTGATAGCCAGCACCAATCAAATTTCGGCATAAGGTCGTTGCCCTAATTTTGGCAACTCATGACAATAATCGCTATCTTTTAACAATTTATTAAACTCGTCAGCAATCACAAAACTACCATGTTTAAATAAACACCGCATCCAACCTTCACCACGTTCAAATACCAGCACTTCGATACGCAACATAGAGTCTGGCAAACATAAAATCAAATTTCGTGCATATTCTTGAACGGTAAAGACAATTTTTTCGTATTTCAACAAACATCCAAAGAAATTAATATCAATAATTTCTACAGGCGAGTCAATTTGAATATCGCCATTTACCGCCGAAAAACCTAACACATAAGCATTTGGATTCTTTAGTGCATAACGTGGTTCACCACGACGTTCTAAAGCCAAACCTTGTTCATGGGTTAATAGCTTTAAACCTTGAACCTGATTCAAATCTTCTTGTTTTAAAAATGCGCAAAACATGCCAACCACCGCATCTCGGCGTTCTAATTGAGGCAAATGGTCAGCATTCTCAATTAATGCAAATTGTGCATTGACACAGTTTGCTGCAAAAAAAGCATTTTCATAAGGCAAGGTAAAACTATCTTTATCGCCAGTTGCAACAATAGTTGGACACGTTGGATAACCCAATACTTCTTCAACACCAATCAAACGGTGAGCATTAATACGATAACGCTGTTTTTCATTTTCACTAAAAGTACGCATTTGGCGTCTAAACAAACGACAAGCCACTTCGGGAATTTCGGTTTCTTTTAATCGTGCATGATTTATTAAATACAAAACCACTGCCTCACCAAATTCGCTCATTTGTTCGGCATCAAGTAGTTTTAATGACTCTTCTAATAACATCCGCCATGATTTACGAGGTTTGGCCAACGTCCCTACCATAATCAAACGTTCACTCATTTCTGGACGTTTAAAAGCAAAGGTACTTGCAACCACCGAACCCAATGACAACCCCATTAATGAAACACGGTCAATACCTTCTTGTACCAACCAGTAATACAACAAATCTGCTAAATCTTCTAAACCCAGCTCTGAGGCCAATTGACTATTGTTGCCCAAAGAAGGTAAATCAACTAAAACAATAGGACAAATTTCAACCACATCACCCACAAAAAAGCGATAAGACGTAAAATTTTGAAATGCACCACCCAACACAATTAAAGGAGGCTTTTGACAATTTTCTGGGCCATTAAAGGCTAAATAGTGAATTTCCCATTTACCCAGCATAGAAATCGTTGGATCATTTTTTAAGGAATTTTTCTCGTATGGCTCAAAATGCAGCATGTACGCCTCTATTATTAAATAACTTACAATCTGTGGTTATTATTCAGTCGATGATGTAAGTTTTTTATTTTCAATTTTTCTTTGTGATCAGAAATTATTTGTTTTGGTCAAATAGCTCTTCTTGCTTGACTGCAAAACGATGATGCTATTATTTAACTCACCTGTATTATAAAACAAACAAGCAATTGCTTGGTAAAATTCACTCACTACGGTTGTTTAGGTTAAGAGGGCAATTTATAACATAATCTTTGCAATTTTTTGAATCATTAAAACGCCATTTTGCTTATGTTTTTCACCAAAATCTTACATTCTGCTTGATGATTGTGATATTTCCCCTAGTGTCCTAAAGTACAACTGTTATAATCAAAAACAGCTATATATTTTTCTATAAAGCCCCTATGGGGGTTGAAGATCGAGAGAGACCATGTCCGTTCAAGCTTATATGCAACAATTAGGGCAAGATGCCCGCTCTGCCTCGCGTGTGATTGCCCGCGCAACCACTCGTGAAAAAAACGCCGCATTACAGACCATTTATCAATCATTACAAGCTAACCAAGAAAAAGTGTTAGCCGCTAATGCTCAAGATATGGCCAAAGGCCGTGCTAGTGGCTTAGATGCTGCATTATTAGATCGCTTAGAATTAACACCTAGTCGCTTTGCAGGTATGTTAGAAGGCTTAGAGCAAGTGATTGCTTTAACTGATCCGATTGGTGTAATTACCGATTTAGCCTATCGTCCGTCAGGCATTCAAGTGGGCAAAATGCGTGTGCCTTTGGGTGTTATTGGCATTATTTATGAATCACGTCCTAACGTGACTTTAGAAGCTGCTGCCCTGTGCTTAAAATCAGGCAATGCCACCATTTTACGCGGTGGTTCAGAAGCCATTAACTCCAACAATGCCATTGCTGAATGTATTCAACAAGGTTTAGTGTCTGCCAATTTACCTGCTAGTGTGGTTCAAGTGGTCAATACCACTGATCGCGCAGCAGTTGGCCAATTAATTACCATGCCCGAATATGTGGACGTGATTGTACCTCGTGGCGGCAAAGGCTTAATTGAGCGTATTAGCAATGAAGCACGTGTGCCTGTGATTAAACATTTAGATGGCAACTGCCACGTTTTTATTGAACGTGAAGCCGATATTAACAAAGCTTTAACCATTGCTTTTAATGCCAAAACACATCGTTATGGCGTGTGTAATGCCATGGAAAGCTTATTAATTGATGCACCAATTGCAGCAGAAATTTTGCCAAAGCTTGCTGAATTATATGCCAGTAAACAGGTTGAATTACGTGGTTGTGAGCGTACTCGTGCCATTATTGATGCCCAAGTTGCGAGTGAACAAGATTGGTATGAAGAGTATTTAGCACCCGTTTTAGCCATTAAAGTGGTTGATAACTTGGATGCAGCGATTGAGCATATCAACAAATATAGCTCACACCATACCGAAGCGATTGTGACAGAAAACTACACCAAAGCGCGTCGCTTCTTAGCCGAGGTTGACTCTAGCTCGGTGATGGTTAATGCCTCTACCCGTTTTGCTGATGGCTTTGAATATGGCTTAGGTGCAGAGATTGGCATTTCTACCGACAAAATCCATGCTCGTGGTCCTGTGGGTTTAGAAGGTTTAACCTCTCAAAAATGGATTGTGTTAGGGGATGGCCATATTCGTGGATAATCGTTTATTTACGCCTAAATAATATGAGCCACCTAATCGCCTACTTTGGTGGCTCATTTGACCCTGTACATCAGGGTCATTTGGCCACCGCAAAATTTTTAGTGGATTATTTTCAGTTAAATAAATTGGTCTTTTTGCCAGCTTATTTATCTCCACTAAAAAGCCAATCATTGGCTGCACATCACCGTGTAGCGATGCTTAAATTGGCTATTCAAGACGAAACAACCTTTGCTCTTGATGAGCAAGAAATTTTACAACCGTCAAAATCTTATACCATTAACACCTTAAAAAACTTGCGCCAAGTTTATGGCTCAACACAACCCTTGGCCTTTGTCATGGGCATGGACAGCTTTTTAAGTTTACCTAAATGGCATTTATGGCAAGAGTTAACTGATTTTGCCCATCTAATTGTGGTCAATAGACCCCACTATTCCGCCATTTTTAATACAGAATTGCAACAATGGTTGAATAAACGTCGCTGCAATCAGCGACAAATGTTAGAATATCAACCAGCAGGCTTGGTTTATTTTGTTGATAGCCCTTTTTATGCCATTAGCAGTACGGATATTCGCAAGGCATTACAACAGGGGCATTCAACCCATCAACAATTAATTCCTGCCGTTGCCAACTATATTTATCACCATCACCTCTACGGAGCGACAGCGACGAATGAAAGCTGATAATGTTTCTGAACAAATTTTAACTCAAGCCTTAGATGCACTTGCTGATATTAAAGCACAAAATGTTTTGTCTATTGATGTTCGTAATTTAACTGGTATTGCCGAATATATGGTGATTGCCAGTGGTACTTCTACTCGCCATGTTAAGGCACTTGCTGACAACGTGGTAGAAAAATGCAAAGAAGCTGGCTTTCGCCCATTGGGTGTTGAAGGCGAGCGTGATGCAGAGTGGGTTTTAATTGATTTAGCTGGCGTGATTGTTCACGTAATGTTACCCACTACACGTCGTTTTTATGACTTAGAGCGTTTGTGGATGACTCCAGAAGCGCAACAAGCCTTACCTCAAACTTAATATGCGCATTCGTTTACTCGCTGTTGGCCAAAAAATGCCCGATTGGGTCACTACGGCTTATCTGGACTATGCAAAACGTCTTAATGATGATGTTCGTTTAGAGTTAATCGAAATTCCTGCGGCCAAACGCAGTAAAAATAGCGAAGTCGATAAAATGAAGCAGCAAGAAGGTGAAGCCCTACTTGCTGCTATTCATCATAATGAACGAGTCATTGCCTTAGAAGTCGGTGGCAAAGAATATTCCACACATCAACTCAGTCAACAAATGGATAACTGGCTACAAGGTGGCCAAAATGTATGCTTACTGGTTGGTGGCCCTGATGGTTTAAGTTCAGACGTCATTAAACGTGCCGATGGCCTATGGTCGTTATCCCCTCTTACACTCCCTCATCCACTCGTTCGTGTGATTGTTGCTGAACAATTATACCGTGCTTGGACCTTATTGAAGGGTCATCCCTATCATCGTTAGGTCTATGACGACGTTGATTATGGCAGCAAAAACATAAAGCGACGGCAGAATCAAATATAATTATTTGCTTAATTGTACACAGTTTACACAATTTGTTACTTATATAATTTTTATATATCGTCTATGCTAAGATTCGATCGCAGTGCTTTATCTGTACAGTAGCTATAACACCAAAAGCCACTTAATAAAAAGAGACAAAAAAAATGATACGCCCTCTTTTGTCAAAACTTATCGTACTTACAGCAATTACTACAGTGCCATTAAGTGTAGTTGCTGATGTTGATGACTTGCGTAATACTCAAAAATCCAACGCTAATGAATGGCGCTTACACAAAAATGACGCACGTCATAAAATTAAAGTTTATGTCAAAAACGAAGAAGGCCAAAAGCTACGTTCATTTAAAGTGGAAGGAATTATTGATGCACCACTTGAAACTTTATTAAGAATACAATCTGATGTTGAGAATTATGCACGTTGGTATTTTGAAATAGCTGAAGTCAAACTATTAAAAAAAGTGTCCGACAAAGAATTCTATTTTTACTTGGTTCATGATGCCCCTATTGGTTTACCTAAACGTGATGTGATCTTACGCACAGTGATTGAACCAATGTCTAAAAAACAACCCTATGTTCAATTGAGAATGACATCTATTCCAGACTATATGCCGCCTCGTCCGCCTTTTATTCGCATGGAGGCCGAAAATTATGTTTTACGCTATACACCTATTAGTAAAACACAAACCTTAAGAGAAGTTGAAGGTTTTATCAACCCTGGTGGTAATACGCCTTCATGGGCAATTAATTTTGTCAGTGGCAAAGGTCCTTATACCAATATGATGGGTATAAGACGTATGGCCAGTATGCCACAATATGCGGACAGCCAAGAGCCTTTACCCTATACTTTTTTTGAATAAAAATAAAATGCAGTCACTACTATAAGTAAATTAATGTTTGACTGTCTTTATATGAGAAAACTTTATGCTAAAAAAAATATGTACGTGTTTGTTAGCATTAAATCTCAGTTCTGTTGCAATAGCTGCGGACAAAGATTTAGACGACATACGCGCAGATAATAAAAATAGTAACGAATGGCGTTTATCCAAACACGATAAGCGTCATGAAATTAAAGCTTATGTCAAAAATGAAGAAGGTAAGAACATCCGCTCATTTCGTGTTGAATCTTATTTAGATGCCCCTATTGAGGTTGTTGCCCGAGTTCAAGCAGATGTAGAAAATTATATAAAATGGTATTTTGAGGTCTTAGAAGTCAAACTATTACGCAAAACATCTGATCGCGAGTTTATCTTTTATATGGTTCATGATGCACCTGTTGGTTTACCTGATCGAGATGTGGTATTAAAAGCAACGATTGAACCCATGACAAATAATAAACCATTCATTGTTGTCAAAATGAATGCTT
>NZ_CALETI010000036.1 GCF_937920075.1 uncultured Agitococcus sp. | reverse complement strand
CGCTAAAAATCCATTGCTGAGGGTGTTCACTGCCGCACAGGCAGCTTAGAAAAATCGAACTTACTAACAACGGCAACGATTTCAGTTCACTGCCGCACAGGCAGCTTAGAAAAAACGGTGAAGGCGTTGATTTACAAAACTTTATGTTCACTGCCGCACAGGCAGCTTAGGTTAGTCAGTTAAAGGTTTTAAGATTTAACTGACTAAGATTTGTGAGGATGAAAAAGAAGTGTTATTTACCAGATTGGCGCATATAACGCAAAAACTCGCTATCACCTTTAAGAACCATCATATCATTAGGTTTGTTAAAGGAGTTTTGATAGGCCTGCATTGAACGATAAAAACGGTAAAACTCCGCATCTTTACCAAAGGCATTAGCGGCAATATTAGCAGCTTCAGCATCACCTTGACCACGAATGGTTTCGGCTTGTTTGTAAGCATCTGCTAAAATAACTTTTTGCTCACGTTCAGCTTCGGCTTTAATCGTTTCGGCTAATTCGTTACCTTGTGAACGATGCTCACGCGCTTCACGCTCACGCTCAGTACGCATACGATTATAAATAGACTCAGAAATTGTTTCTGGGAAATCGACACGTTTAACCCGCACATCAACAACTTCAATACCAAACTCTTTACGCGCAATTGCTGAAGTTTCTTGGGTTAATTGCGTAATCATTTTGTCGCGTTGACCAGCAACCATCTCATGCACCGTCCGCTCAGACACTTTATTTTTTAAACTGTCATTGACGCGCGCCAGCAATAACATTTCGGCTTTTTTGTTATCACCGCCTGTGACCGTAAAATATTTTTTGACATCAACAATACGCCACAACACATAAGAATCAACAATCAAAAATTTGTTTTCTTGGGTTAAGTATTCTGTGCGCTCAATGTCACTAATTTGGGTGCGAATATCAAATTTTTTCACTTCGTGCATAAATGGCATTTTTATACCAATCCCTGCACCAATGTTAGATTCAATAATTTCACCAAATTGTACCAAGATACCGCGCTGGGTTTCACGAATGGTATATAAAGTATTACTCAACACACTTAAGGCAATTAAGATTATTGACAAGGTTTGCATGGTTCTTGGATTCATGATTAACGTCCCTCACCACGACCTTGACGGCCTTTTCTAGTTTGCGGATCTAATTCGGGAATTGCTTGGTTAGCTTGTGGCAAGTTTTGCATCACTGAGTTATTCATCATTTTGTCTAAAGGTAGATAAAACATATTATTACCATTACCTTCTACAATAACCTTGTTAGTACGACTTAATACGCTCTCCATGGTTTCTAAATACAAACGCTGTCTAATGACTTGTGGCGACTTTTTGTATTCAACCACTAATTGATCAAAACGTGCGGCATCACCTTTGGCTCGATCAACCACTTCTAGTTTATAGGCGTTAGCTTCCGCCAATAAACGCGCTGCCTGACCTCGTGCTTCTGGCACAATACCATTGGCATAGGTTTCGGCTTGGTTTTTTAGGCGTTCTTTGTCTTCTTTGGCACGAATCACGTCATCAAATGCAGCTTTAACTTCTTTGGGTGGTAATGCTTCAATGATGTTAACACCTGTTACTTCCAAACCTGTTTTGTATTGGTTTAGGTAGCCTTGTAAACGTGGTTTGATGTCTCTGGCTAAGGTAGCACGACCTTCATTGAGCACTTGACCCATTTTTGAACCGCCGACAACGTGTCTTAATGCACTTTCTGTGGCATGTAATAAACTTAATTCGGGCTGAGACACTTTTAGTAAATAATCAACAGGTTGGGCAATTCGATATTGCACACTTAAATTGATCTCAACAATATTGGTATCTTCAGTAATCATGCGTGCGGTTAATGGAACTTGCTCAACCTTTTGAATATTAATCTTTTTTACTTCATCAACTAAAGGAATTGACCAATGTAAACCTGCACTTTCGGTACTGCTGTATTTACCAAAGCGCAAAACCACCGCTTCTTCGGCTTGTTCAACACGATAAAAGCCGCTTAATACCGTTAACGCACCAACCACTATTAAGGCTATTTTAAAAGGTGCAGTATCTGGATTACCTTGTTGACCACCATTGCCAAACCATTTATCAAAATTTTGGTTGATTTTCTTCAAAAAATCATCAATTTCTGGCGGTCGTTGGCCATTAGAGCCACCATTGTTGTTACCACCATTCGGCTGATTCCACGCCATGCTTTACCTCATTATTAGGACTGTGGTTTTTTACCACTCAGGAACAATTTCAGGGTCAGAAAGTCCTACATCACTACGTTTTAAACCCATACGCCGCAACAAAATATCCAATTCCGATAATGACAGCTGAATCTTTAATTGACTCGAACCATCTTCATTAAGCTGTTCATCTTGCACGGTATTGAGCGCAAATAATTGGGCGCGTAGTTTGGCATACTGAGGGGGCATCTGTAGTGTAAAATTTTGCAAATCTTCGACTAATAATTCAGCTAATGCCTGCTCTAACAGCTCAATGCCTAAATTATCACGTGCGGATAACCACACTGCACATGGCTTGCCTTCTGCATCATAATCTATACGTGGAGGATGACTTTCTAAACAGTCAATTTTGTTATAAACCATCAAAATACGACTTTCACTGCCAATTTCGGCTAAAACCTCATTCACAGCCGTAATTTGAATGTCGCGTTCGCTACTGGCCGCATCAACCACATGCAATAATAAATCTGCTTCAACCGTTTCTTCTAAGGTTGCTCTAAATGCTTCTACCAATTGGTGTGGCAAATGACGCACAAAACCTACGGTATCTACCAAAACCACAGTGCCTAAACTACCAATATTAATGCGTCTTAAGGTTGGGTCTAAGGTGGCAAATAACTGGTCAGCGGCATACACTTCTGCTTTGGTTATACGATTAAATAAGGTGGATTTACCCGCATTGGTATAACCGACTAAGGAAATAGTGGGAATAGCTGCTTTTTGCCGTGAAGCACGACCTTGATGACGAGTTTGGCGGACTTTATCTAAACGCTCGGTTAACATCACCACCCGATTTTTGAGCAAACGGCGGTCAGTTTCTAATTGTGTTTCACCAGGCCCACGTAAGCCAATACCACCCTTTTGCCGTTCTAAGTGTGTCCAACCACGAACCAAACGTGAGCTAAGATGTTGTAATTGGGCAAGTTCGACCTGTAGCTTGCCTTCAAAAGTCTGCGCGCGTTGAGCAAAAATATCTAAAATAAGTCCTGTTCTATCCAAGACTCGACACTGAAAGGCGCGCTCTAAATTACGTTCTTGTGCAGGGCTTAAGGAATGATTAAATAAGACTAATTCCGCGCCTGTTGCTTGTACCAATTGGGCAATTTCATCGACTTTACCTGAACCTGCATAAAATTTCGCATCAGGCTTTTGTCTCGAACCAGTTACTATCGACAAAATCTCTGCACCTGCCGATAAAGCCAATAATTTAAATTCACTTAAGTCTTCATCTTGTGAATACTGTTTTAACTCTAAATGCACAAGGATGGCTTTTTCGCCCCCTTGATGTCGTTCAAAAAATTCCACTAATCGTTTCTCTCTTAAACTTTTAAACCTGTTGGTTTATTACTAATCCATTGGGCAAATTTGGCAATATCTGGATGTGTTGCTAATGACTCTAGCGTATTGTATTCCAGCTCCAATTGCTTATTACTTAGCATGTTATGGACATGATTATGACATGGCCGACATAGCCACGCGACCCGATGTTTAACCTCATTTCGATCAAACAAACGTTTATTGCGTTTGTTTTTGTGGCGGGTACGTGGAATTAAATGATGTTTAGTGACAATCATTTGTCGATGGCACAACTCACAACAGCCTGTTTGTTGTTGTCCTTCGTCATGTTGATTATCTTCTAACATATTTTTTCCTAAATAATGGGATTTAACACTCCCATCAGTTGTTGCATATCTTCTTTAAAACTCTCTGAGGCCAAATATTGCAAATGCAATGGCACTGCTAATTCTTTTTGTTTTTTTAGCGTAGAAACATTATCCGAAAGTTGCAATGTGACATTCATCGTACGTTTTAAATAAGAAAAACGAAAACCAATGGTGACCGTTGCCATTAACCACGACCAATCTAAAACTTCTTCTAAAGGAAAACGAGACGCTTGTTTATCAACAATGCCAATTTTTTGGCCAGTCTGATTTAAAAC
The DNA here is from genome assembly GCF_937920075.1 of uncultured Agitococcus sp. Taxonomy (GTDB): domain Bacteria; phylum Pseudomonadota; class Gammaproteobacteria; order Pseudomonadales; family Moraxellaceae; genus Agitococcus. The sequence continues at coordinate 8,650 of NZ_CALETI010000036.1, read as the reverse complement.
GGCAATCACTCCACTACTGTCGTTAAGCTCAAAATAAAAGCGTTGTTGTTGAATATTATCAGCCGCCGTTTGATTGAGTAACACAGTGACATGACGTGCTTTAAATAACAATAAACGACGCTCCATACTTTTTAAGTCTTTTTGTTGTTGCTCTAGCGAATTTTGCTCAGATATTTGCGTTTTTAATTGGCCAATTTGTAGTTGGGCATTTTGCTGCTGAGCTAAGGCGAGTTCAGCTTGTTGCCACAAATGCTGTTTAAAATCGGCTGCGGCTGGCCACCAACAACGCAAATATCTCATCAGTGGATATTGTTTAATCGCTAAGGCCAAATGAATCATTTGTTGAGGCTGCACCGTATTTGCTGAATTATTTAACAGCTCTTTGAGTTCGGTGGCGGTTTTTAACACTTGCTCTGCTTGAACTGTCTTTAAAAAAGAACTCATCTTATCTTGAGGGGCATATAACAAATACAATTGCTGTTTGCTACGCGTCATTGCCACATACAACAGGCGGCGTTCTTCCTCTAAGTTATCTTTGTGGCTAGAAGGTAATTGTTCTTCAGCACAACAAGGCACAAAAACAACAGGCCACTCTAAACCTTTAGCCCGATGAATAGACATCATTTGCAAACGAGGTTTGCTGTTATCACCCTGCTCGTTTTCTAAATGCAAACGACGTAAATGTGCCAAGAACGATAAAACACTGCCTTTTTTCTGTGCATAATTTATTAACGCATGAATATTTTGACAACGTTCTTCGCCCAATTCGGGAATTGCGGCATTCTTTTTAATGGACTCAAAATAATCTAATTCGCTCACCAACCAAGAGACCACCGAGCCTGCATCATGTTCCAATTGCTTGCTTAATTCTTTTAAGGTGTATGCTAATTTTTCTAAACGCTTTTGACTGGCTTCATTACTGGCCAAGTGTAAATTATTCGCCAAAAAATCGACTAACGAGCCATTTTGTTGCTGACCACGCGTTAAAAATTCGTTAATCCATTGTTGTGATAAATAACGGTTTGGCTGACGCAAAATTTCACCAAAACGGCGAATATATTGTTCGGTTAACTGGCCATTTTGTTGTTTGCGATAATCGGCTTCTTGACGGGCAAAGCCCAAATAGGTAAACAAAACTTTGACTTCAGGACGTTCATAAAAACGCGGATTGCCAATAATTTGATAGGCTAAATCTTCTTGAATCAGTTTGGCCTCAATCATCGCTGTTTGAGAATAAGAGCGCACTAAGATCATACAATCTGCAGCATTACCACCTTGTGCTAAATATTTTTTATATTCTTCAACCACATAATGAGCTACACCACTATCGTATTGAAAGCCTTTTAATTGAACGTTGCCACCAAAGCCACGTTGTGAAACTAAATCTTTCAGATGTCGATCGGTATTTTTGGCAATCACTTGGCCTGCCAATAAAGTTACTTCCGCAGGACAACGAAAGTTGTCAGAAATAATAAATTCTGTGGCATGGTAACGCTTTTTAAAATCTAAAATAAAACGAACATCCGCCCCACGCCATTCATAGATACATTGGTCATCATCACCAATCGCCATATAGTTGCGATGATCTTCGGTTAAAATATCGGCGATTTGTGCTTGGACTTTATTAACATCCTGAAACTCATCAACCAAAATAAAATCAAAGCTCGATTTTGCCCATCTACGAATTTCATCAAAACGTTCTAAGGCTTCCCACGCTAATAACAATTGATCATCAAAGGTAAGCAAATTTTGTTGTTGGCGAATTTGCTCATATAATTTATAAGCTTTTAGATAATAGGGATTCGAGTTTGTCGCTTGTGTTGCCCACTGCTGACAATGAATGGGTAGCTTGGCTTCTAACAAATCTGCATAAGCCAAATTGCCTTTGCAAATAGAAATAAAAGTTTGTAAATCTTCTTGATTAACATCAAGTTGATTAAAGTTTTGGCCAAGTTGTTTACCCAACTCTACTAAAGCACGCATCGACAATTGACTGCTGCGAAACTCAATTTGGCTTTCATCAAAATTAGGGAAATAACCCAACTTAATGGCGTGTTGAACAATTCGTCGGCCTAAAGCATTAAAGGTATAACAACTGGTATTTTGTACACCTAATGATTCAATTTTTTGTTTAATATCATTAACCGTTTCACGACTAAATGAACAAACTAAGATCCGTGTTGGATTAATATGATACTGTTCAACCAGATGTTGTACACGATGCGCCATGGTTGTTGACTTACCTGCGCCTGCAACGGCATAGACAATCGCTGCACCTTGATAATGCTCAACAATTGCACGTTGTTCGTCAGTTAAAACCACCATTGACACGAATTCCAAGCAGAGACCATAAAAAAATAGGACGTGCATAACACGTCCTATTTTTTGGGGTTGGCTATTAAGCTAAGTTAGCGTTAGCAAAATCCCAGTTCACTAAGCTTTCTAAGAAAGTAGCGATGTATTTTGGACGCAAATTACGGAAATCGATGTAATAAGCGTGTTCCCATACGTCAATCGTTAATAATGGCTTTTGACCGTGAACGATTGGGGTATCCGCATTGCCAGTTTTGGTAATTGCTAATTTGCCATCAGCACCAACCACTAACCATGCCCAACCAGAACCAAATTGTGTAGTTGCAGCAGCCGTAAATAACTCAACAAACTTTTCGTAGCTACCGAAGTCTGCATCGATTTTTGCAGCAATCGCGCCTGTTGGCTTGCCACCACCGTTTGGCTTCATGGAGTTCCAGTAAAAAGTGTGGTTCCAAACTTGTGCGGCATTGTTAAATACGCCAGCTTTGCTTGCATCACCAGCAACGGCTTGGATAATCGCTTCTAAATCTTTATCAGCTAAATCAGTATCTTTGATTAAGTTGTTTAAGTTAACAACATAAGCATTGTGGTGTTTACCGTGGTGAAACTCGATGGTTTCTGGAGTAATGTGTGGTGCAAGTGCGTCGTTTGCGTATGGTAAAGCTGGCAATGTAATGGCCATGAGGCTAGCTCCTAAATAAATATAATTCCCCCTTTTTTTAAAGGGGGTCAGGGGGATTTAGAGTTTATCAGCGTTTTCGGCTAAATAAGAAGCAACACCATCAGGCGTTGCAGTCATGCCTTTGTCACCTTTTTTCCAGTTTGCTGGGCAAACTTCACCGTGTTCTTCAGTGAATTGTAAGGCATCAACTAAACGTAATAACTCTTCCATATTACGGCCTAATGGTAAATCGTTAATAATTTGAGAACGAACGATACCGTTTTTGTCGATTAAGAAAGCACCACGGTAAGCAACACCACCGCCTGCTTCTACATCATAAGCCTTAACAATTTCATGAGTAATATCAGCAGCTAAAGTATATTTAACTGGGCCAATACCACCTGCGTTTACAGGTGTGTTACGCCATGCATTGTGAGTAAAGTGAGAGTCAATAGACACACCAACCACTTCTACATTACGTGCTTGGAAATCTGGAATACGGTGATCTAAAGCGATCAATTCAGATGGACAAACAAAGGTGAAGTCTAAAGGATAGAAAAATACTAATGCGTATTTACCTTTAGTCGCTTCAGCAAAGTTATAGCTGTCAACGATTTCGCCATTGGCTAAAACGGCTGGTACGGTAAAATCTGGGGCTGGCTTACCTACTAATACGGCCATGATAAACTCCTTTGAGTTAAATATGTGTTGTTATGACAGTCTAAAGACCTAGAGAATTACTAGGAATTTGGCTACCGCGAAAGATGAGGCTTTATTTATCATATTTCAAGCCGACAAAGGCGAGCATTCGTATTTTGTCACAACTTTTTAGATGGTTTGCATAAAAAACAAGCTTATTTGGTTTCGACTATGCTCAACCATCTCAGACTCTGAACCCTGAGCGAAGTCGAAGGGTAACTGTGATTGGATTGTTTTTTAGACATTTTTTAATTGGTGGCGGCGTTTGGCCAAGTACCAGCCACTCACAATCAAAATAATCAACAAGACACTCAAAAGATCTACTAGCCATTTTCCCCATGAACCGAATAAGCGGCCTGAATGTGCATCTAATAACCATTGTTCATAGCTTAATTGTGCTTGTGGCTGTTGAATTTCTTGCCAATTGATAGGCGTTGTGACAGGCAAAAAAGGACTAAAACTTAAAGATTGGGTATCTAATTGGTAGAGTTGCTCATTATTGGCTAGAACAATTATTTTTTGTTCTACCACAGCCATTTTTTGGGAAACGATAGATAAACCACGGCTTTTATCGACATGATCAATTAATTCGCCTGTTGGTAACAATAAAAGAATATGTTCTGGACACACCACCACTACTTCTTGAGATGATTTTGCCACACCCAATAAGCTAGAACACTCACCCAAGTTTTGTTGATTGAGCCATAAGCCTTGTTTATTTAGACTTAAGCTTTTATCGCCAATCAATTGTGTATTTGTGCTTGATAAACCATACCATTTTAGCCAAAACTCATTGTTAAGCTGTTGTTTATCAAGCTGTAAATCATTGGCATGATTAATTAATACACCACTAGCCAACATCCACAATAAAAATACACTCAAAACTACACCAATCCGTCGATGCCATTTTAGAACTTTTAAACGCCAATGCGTTTTTTTCTTCATGGTGTAGCACCTTTTTGGCTATCAAACATTAAGGCTAAACGCGCAACTTTTTGTAATGCCCAAACCGATAAAGTTGCACCTGTAATTCCATCTATTTTTTTGCTTAGCTTATCGTTTTTATCGAGGGTTAATCCTTGAAATTGCTTCGTAAAAAAGTTTTGTTGAACTTCCCCACCGCGACTTTCACGATAAACCAAAACATCTACCGCAACAATCTGATTATTTTCAATTACAACACCAGTGGTAATGGGTTGCTCTTTACCAATTTCATCCAAAATCCAAGCACTACGATTGCCTGACTGCCAATAACGCACTCTTAATCCTTGATAATTATGCCCCAAAATTATCGCTGCACGTTGTTGTAACGGTTTATTCAACCATAACACCTTATTTTCAACTGGTTGCTTTAAATATTTTTGAATAAATTCTTCATTGCTTAACGCCGCGTGTGCCATTGATTGCACCGTTAAACCAGCAATAAAAGCTACTATTCGCCACATAAACAACCTATGTTTAAAACTACTAATTGTGAATCATAACAAAAAAAGGCCTATATCGCTTTGATATACGCCTTTTTTCATCTTTAGAATGACATTTTAGCTTTCATGTTTAGAATGAAAAACCAATACCTAGATTAAATCCGTTTTTATCGGTATTGTTGCCATTAGGATCATCACGACGCTGTAAATCCGCTTTTACTACGGCACGCTCATCCAACCACCAACTAATACCTAATGACTTTTCTTGCCAATTAGAACTTACACTGTCGGCAGCCGTATTATCCCATTCGCTGTAACGAGCAAAAATACCTAAAGTCGGCAATACTTTTACCGAAGGCTCAACATACCAGCCTTCTTGCTCAGCATATTTAGTGTCCGCGATTGCTAAAGCTGATTTATTGACATCCCATTTGGCATACAAAGCACGTAAACCAAAAATATTTTTTTGCACAGCAATATGCGTTTCTAATAAATCAGCATCTAAATTTTGATTAGCAACTTTTGGCGAGCCTTGAGACATATCTGTTTGATGATGCCATGTTGCTCCCCATTCAAAACCAGCAATACCTGTATATTTGAGACGTGCGGTATAAGCTAAATCGCTACCATCAGCTTTAGAACCACGTTGGCGACCTTCTTTAATAGCTTTTGAGCCATCATTTTTTAAACCACTGGATAACATTGCATCATAACTTAAACCCGATACAATCTCACCAGAAGCCATTAAACCTGTTTCAAACCATGTACTAGGGATAATTTCGCGTTCTACTGGCGCACGAAACGTACCATAAAATGTATCAGGTTCATGGGTTTCATTTAAAATACCAACGGGTACTAATAACTGTCCTGCTGCAACACGGTGTTTAGGCAAATATTGATACTCTAAAAACAATTGCTCTAAAGCAACATAACCTTGTGTAGTGTTTGTTTTTGGGCTTTTGCCATCGGTATCAGTATCTGTATCTTTTACATAAGCATGTTCAATTTCTAATTCACTAGAAAATCTGACTTTATCATTAAACTTATGACCTACAAACAAAACAAAACGATAGGCATCAAACTCATCTTTTTCACCATCAATATGCTTAAAATATGCTTCGCCATAACCACCCAAAGTTGTATTTGCAAATGCAGAGCCAGCAGCTGATGTTTGTTTTTCGGAAGCGGCAACCAAGGCATCAATTTGTGCTTGTTGGGCTTTTAATTGCGCTTTTAATTGGGCTAAATCGTCATTAGCATAAACAGTAGAGATGGCTGCAGAAAGGACTAATGTGGCTACACTCAGCTTTAACATAGATAACTACCTTAGATGTGGCAAAATTTTTCAGGCAAATTTTATCAAAAATAAAACTAAATGCAAATTATTATCATTTAATTACTCACTAATTATGAAAATTGCATCTTTCTATGTGATGTTATGCACTAAAAAAATTGTTTTTGTTACTTTATCAGTTGCAAAAGGTTTACCTTTTGTTGATAAGATATTAGACTGTGGGGTGGAAAGACAAATTTCTTAACTTATACAATAAGAATCATAACTAATAATTTTTTATAAATGACAGACAATTTGCTGTGGATACCCTGACCACAGAAGGACTTCTTATGAACTCATTGGAAAATAAGTTTCCTTTTTCTCAGCTTCGACTAGTTGCTGCTATTGGATTATTTGCGGCATCCCAGTCATTGTTTGCTGCCGAAATTGCTGGTCGGGTCAATTTTGTTTCTGGCAGTGCGTTCGTCAGTAATGCCCAAAATCAACAGCGTAATGTATTCAAAGGTGATCTGATTTACGCAGGCGAAAAAATAGAAACAGGTAGAAATAGCCGCATCCAAATTAAAATGACTGATGGCGGTACAATTGTTTTACGTCCAAGCTCAACATTTGAAATTACCCAATACAGTTTTAGTAAAGACACGCCTGAATTAGGCACAGTCTTATATAATTTTATCAAAGGTGGTGCACGCGCGATTAGCGGAGCTATTGGTAAAGTTAATAAACAAAACTATAAATTTAATACGCCCGTTGCCACCATTGGTATTAGAGGGACAGATTATTCTGCTTCATTAGATGATAATAAACTACTTGTGACTGTCAGTGATGGAAAAATTAGCATTACTAATCAACAAGGTGAAGAAGAGGCAAAAGAAGGTGAAACTTTTGCTGTGAATGCCGACCAAAAGCCGACGTTATGTCATACTGTGAATACAGCTGGCGGTACTTGTGACCCTGTTTTTATTTCTTTAGATACAGATGACAATTTGTCTTTTTCAAAACAAAAAGTCAAAAAGCCAACCATTGAGAACTTTGCTACCTATGGTGCTTTTACCGAGGCAATGCGCCGCTATAAGTCTTTAGAACAAGAAGTGCAACGTATTGAAGATGATTTTAGTGTTAATGATGTTATAGAGAAAGCCACGAAACCTGTTGATACTCCCCGTCTCACTCCATTTGCCCAGACTGATTTGGCAGGATTTGATAATCTTGATAATGCCGAACTAAGTAATTTTTCTGTTGAAAACGCGATTGGTATTATTGAAAATGAATTAGATACGGATATCAATCAGGGCATGATTAATGATATTAATAATGAAGATATTCTTTTAAAGAAAGTTTTCAAGTATAAACTCGAAGAAGATACTACCGAAATCACATCAAAAGTTGCTTATAATTTAGCGGACTTTATAGATTTTAAAGGTTTCATTGAAAATCTATTTTTGTTAAATACTGATACACTTTATGGTAACAATATGCGTATGCAAGGTGTTGAGGTAGGTAATCCAAAAATTAACGTAGAATTAGGTAATAGTATTTTTGATGCGATTAATGTGCAGTTAGCAGCAGCAACACGTAACAAAAGTTATGCGTTAAATTTAGGCTTAAATGATAATAATTTATTTTCATTATTAGATGATAATAAAAACAATCAATTTGGTGGTTTATTAAGTATTCGTCAGGTAGCTATTTACGATAGAGATGGGCTTGGAGTTAAAGACTCAATTGGCGGTTTTTTACAAATTGGCAATGGTTCTCCTAGTGATGCTATTTTGGTCTTAACAGACGATAACACTCCTATCAAGGCATCTTTAGATCTATTTGAGATTCAAAGACTCCCCTCTTCTAAAGGATTTTTTGATTTAGCCAATAAAACAACTATCAATGTTAATTTACAAACTCCTAAAATACTTGCTAAGCTAGGTGGCGTTTATATAGGTAGTTTTAGCACTATTACCAATCGGGATACTGACAGTGTTGCAGTGCTTGAAGAAGTGACTGATAGTAGCTTTAATCGTAAATCGCTAATTAAAATATTCAAATAAACATTTTACACAAAGATCATCTAAAAAAAACGAAGATAGATTTACCCTCCTTGGTCATGATCAAGATCGAAGGAGGGTAAAAACATTGGTATTCAAAAAAAATCAATCACTCAAATTTTTATGCCTTTTTTTTCGTTTGCTCAGCTGGTAACACTTTGAGGTTAAGTTCTTTCAATCGATGCTCCTCCACTGTTGAAGGAGTTTCAATCATCAA
>NZ_CALETI010000035.1 GCF_937920075.1 uncultured Agitococcus sp. | reverse complement strand
CAACCACGGATCATGCCGATTTATCCTTAGAAAATTATGTTAATGATTGGTTTCCTAAAGCATTAGCCGCTATTCGTCAGCATAGTGACAGTGACGAAGTATCGTTATTAGGTTACTGCATGGGTGGTTTGTTGGCTTTAATGTATTTGGCTTCGCATCCTGATGATGACAAAGTGACTAATTTAATTACGATTGCTAGCCCGATTGATATGCACAAAGCCAATCCAATTACAGGGCCACTGAGTCAATTATTATCCATGCCAGCAAGTCTCATTAAACATAAAACAGGTTTTAAATTGGACAATATGTCCTCAGACAAATTTCATGTTGACGGTAAAACTCTGTCTTGGTTATTTAAAATGACCAATCCCTTAGGTGTTGTGTCGAGTTATATTGAGCTAATTCGTAACTTAGCCGATGATGATTACGTAGCTCGTTATATGACCATGAATGAATGGTTTACCAATATGCCTGATTACCCCGGTGCTACCGTACAAGATATGATGCGTAAAATGGGTTTATATAATCGTATGGCCAAAGGTAAGCTAAAAATTGGTGAGCGTATTGCTGATTTTAGCCAAATCAAAACTAATTTATTAGCCTTTGCAGGCGACAACGACAAAATTGTCAGTGTGGCTGGCGCAAGAGCAATTATGACCATTGTGTCATCTACCGATAAAACTTTTCATATTGTCCCTGGTGGCCATGCAGGGGTGTTTACAGGCAGTAAAGCAGTGCATACCACATGGTCTATTTCTAAAGATTGGTTGCAATTACGTTCTAAAGCCTATCCACGTCCTGTAAAAAAGGTAGGTTAATGATGAGCAATATTCGTCCTTTTGATGGTATTAAGCCGTCTGTTGCTGAAACTTGCTTTGTTGATAGTACCGCTGTGGTGATTGGCGATGTTGAGTTAGCCAAAAATAGCTCGGTGTGGCCATGTGCGGTGATTCGTGGTGATGTCAATAGCATAAAAATTGGTGAAGGTTCAAATATTCAAG
>NZ_CALETI010000034.1 GCF_937920075.1 uncultured Agitococcus sp. | reverse complement strand
TAGTGCGTAATTCGCAGTCTGAAGTGTTTTCATTGGCGATTATTTTGTTTAAATGCCTGATGTTAGGTCGTCACCCTTATGACATGGTCAATGGCGAAGACCCAGTGAGCAATATGAATTCTGGCCGTTTTGCCTATGGCAAAGGCAATCAAGGTATTCCCAAAGGCGATTGGTACAACATTTGGAGCCATATGCCCTATCAGCTTAAAAGTCTGTTTATTCGTACCTTTAGCGAAGGCGCGCTTAATCCTTCGCTTAGACCCAGTTTGGATGACTGGCATCAAGCTTTGTCTTTGTATGTAAAAGAAATGGACAAAGGCTGGCACGAAGTGGCGGTTAGACCCGAACACGCCAAAAAATCAGAATATCGTGGCACAAATTCGGTGAGTTAGTCCCGTGTGGCGTTTTTACACAGTCTGTCAGTTATTTTTAAGTTATTGGAGCAAAATTATGATTAGCAAAAATCGTCAACGCAAAAAATCAGTACCAGATTGTCAAAGGCCTGTTGTTGCACCTACAGTTGCAACTGAGCCAACTAAGCATGAACCAACCACCATCAGAGTGTTGGCCGAAACCAATCAGCCTGTGGTGATTGAAGTTGAAAATGCGTTGCCTGTGGCAGATAGCCAGCCTGTAAAAGAAGACTCTGTACCAACCGTAGCAAGCGATGCACCAAACACCCAAATTATCCCCGAGCATTTTAGCCAGTGGTGTGTGCCTAATGGCCAATGGCAAGTATTAGCCGAGGCCGTTGTTGGCTTAAGCCATCGTGACAAAAACTTGCCTTGCCAAGATGCGGTGGCTTGTCAGGCGGCTCCGCGTGTTTGTTTGGTGGTGTGCGATGGTGCAGGCAGTTCGGTGGTATCTGAATTGGGCGCAAATGCTTTGGCACAAGGCATGAGTTTGTTATGCCATAGTTTAGAAGCATTTTGGGTGGACTTGCTAGATAGCCCTACCACTCACGATGCTTTATTAGAAAAAATGACCCGTTTGGTGTTGCGCCATGCCAAAGGGATTATTACTCAGTTGGCGACACAGCACAAACGCGAAGCCCGTGATTTTCGTTCGACCTTGTTGATGTTGGTGGTGGGTAAGGCGCACTTGTTTTGGCTAAAGGTAGGTGATGGTGCATTGGTGATTGAGCAAATTGAGCATCGTTATAGTGTGCCTGCTCAGCCTAGTGATGGACGAATAACCCTGTTAAGCACCTTGGGTGAATTGGGCAAAGGCGAGTTTGCCAACCAAACCACGTTTGTGGACGAGCAGCTCAAGTTTTCGGATGTGCAGTTTGGTTTGCAATCGAGTGAGTTTTTAACGGCTTGCGCTGCGATGAGTGATGGTGCTGCCGAAAAGTTAGTGTCGCTTAATCAACAACAGGTTGCAGGTCGTGTGAGCCAATGGTTTGATGCTTTGCGTCAACAACGTTTGGCGCGTAAAACACTGACACAGGCTTTTTATGGCGAGGATTTTAATAAAAATAGCACAGGCGATGACCGTAGTATTGCCTTAGCTGCTTGTGATTTTAAGGCTTAATTTGCTAGCCATTTGTTAAAAACATGGGTACTATAGGGGCTTGGGAACGCCCCTTTTTTGTTCTTTAATAAAATAGCCAAAAACTATTAAAACCCTATTTTTATTAGTTTTTATTATGTTCCACGCGATTGTTTCATGGCGCGGTTTGTCAAAAGCAAATTTCTTCCCAACAGTCCTTGTAACATAATGATTTTATTAAGAAAAAATAGGGGGTGCGGTTCGAACCTCTTCCCAGACTTTATGGGATTAAGACATTTAACCAAGTCGTTCTATGTTCTTTTAAAAGTTCGAACCTCTTCCCAGACTTTATGGGATTAAGACAAACGCGTTTTGACTTTTTGGCTTGAGCGCGTGAGGTTCGAACCTCTTCCCAGACTTTATGGGATTAAGACTGGCAATGCTTTTACAAG
>NZ_CALETI010000033.1 GCF_937920075.1 uncultured Agitococcus sp. | reverse complement strand
GCTGATTTGTGCCAAATCGCATGGTTACTGAGCGAAGCCGAAGTATTGATAAGCCATCGTGTCACCGCCTTATATCCTCGGCCTAAAGGCGCGAGGTTTTACGGCGAGTTTGATAAAAATAGAAGGCGGATATTACTCAAGGAACAGTTTTTTTACAACTAAAATCTTTAAAACTTACCGTGTTTTAGCAGTATTTGTGAGTAATAACGGTTGTTGAATGTGTCCACCATGTTGTAATAACCACATTTCTTGAAAAGTGCGCCTTGCAGCCCAACCCACATCTTTAATAAAACTGGCATTGACGGCTGCACCAATGGCCGCGCCAATCATTGGCACAATGGTCAATGCCTTACGTTTGGTAAGATTAATGCCTAATTGTGCGGCCAAGTCTTTTAACGCTAAAACTAATGCTTCTTTGCCCATGGTATTAAAAGCCACTTGCTGAATTTGCGCCCATGTTTGTTGTTGCAACATTTGTTTAATGGTCACTAAGCTGACTAAGGCGGCTTCTTTTTCTTTTAAAGAATTGGCACTGGCAATACTAAATACACGTAAAGCGACTTGCCGCCCTTCTTCACCTTTTAGTTCAAAGCCATAACATAAAGCGGTTTGATAAATGGTGCGTAAGGCTAAGGTCATTAGGGTGGGGACATCTATTGCCACCCCCACTAAACCACTCGCACCTGTTACTCCACCTTCTGCCGCAGCCATGGCAATGGCTCGATCGTGGGTTTTGTTGGCTAACTCATCACACAACTGTAAGTTTGCATAAAATAAATCACCAATTTGACTAACATTTGCTTGTTCTAAAACACTTTGTGGATTGGTGAGTTTTTCGCCAACACTACAAGCAGCTTCTAAAGCAGCCTGAATCGCTGAGTCGGGAATGACCATATCGACTAATTTAACCGCAGGGGCAGAAACCATTCCTGCTAACATCGAGGTGAGTTTAGGGCCTTGTCCTTGCCAATGTTGAATAGCTTTAATTTGTTGCTCTTCGTAGGACATAACTATCTCCACTGGGCTTCGACTCCGCTCAGCCAGCACAAGCTGCTTCCAGAGCAGAGTCGAAGGAAAAAACAAACATTAATGGGCTTTAGGGCAAATGGGGCAACTGCAAATATTCTTGCGACTGCATTTCTTGTAAACGGCTGCGAGTACGCTTTATTTCAAAGTTTAGACGACCATTGCTATAAATGTTATCAATACTTGCTTCGGCGGTAATAATTAACTTGACTTGGCGGTCATATAATTCATCAATCAAATTAATAAAACGTCGTGTGGAGTCATCGTTTTTTTCGCCCATCACTGGCACGTTACTTAATAAAATGGTGTGATATTCTCGGGCAATTTCAATAAAGTCCGAGGCACTACGCGGCTTTTCACATAATTCGTGATAATCGCACCACAACACATCTTCGGTACGCGCTTTAACCATCACATCACGATCATTAATAATAATACTATCGTGGTGTACGTGTGTGCCGTGGGCTAATTCATCAAAACTTTTTTGCAAGTTTTTATGCGCTGCATCATCTAATGGATAATGATATAACTCGACATGAGTTAATACCCGCAAACGATAATCAATGCCTGAGTCCACATTTAACACCTGACAATTATCTTTAACCAACGTAATCGCAGGTAAAAAACGTTCGCGCTGTAAACCATTTTCATATAAACGGTCTGGCACAATATTACTGGTAGCTACCAAACTGACACCACGCGCAAATAATTGTTCAAATAAACCTTTTAATAACATCGCATCGGTAATATCAGTGACAAAAAACTCGTCAAAACAAATCACCACGGCATCGGCATGAATACGGTCTGCCACTAACTCTAAAGGGTTTTTTTCGCCTCTAAACTCGTTCAGTTCTTTATGCACACGCTGCATAAAACGGTGAAAGTGCATCCGCATTTTGCGTCTAAAGGGCAAGGCTTCAAAAAATAAATCCATTAAATAAGTTTTGCCACGCCCTACACCACCCCACAAATATAAGCCCATTACAGGCTGTTGCAAACGTTTAGCTAATTTAATCCGTCCCAAGCCTTTACTTTTTTGTGTGGCTTGATAACGGTCAACTAATTCATCATAAATTCTTTGTAACTCTTGTACGGCAGCTAATTGTGCGCCATCTGGCTGAAATGTGCCTGTCGCTAAATCTTGTTGATAATGGGCTAAGGGGCTTAATAACTTAACAGATTGTGGACTCATACAAGGTTTTCCAATACAGCTTGGCGTAACTCAACTAAACGACCATGAAAAAAATGCGAGCAATTAGGGAATTTTAACACCGTTATTTGTTGTTGTGCTGCCCAATCAAAGACTTCTTGTGCCGGCACAACTTCATCAGCATCCCCTTGAATGACCAAAGTTTGTTCTATGGGCAATGCTAACTCATTAAAGGCATAATGATGTACAGGGGGCGCAACTAACAATAATTGTTGTAATTGCACATGACTCAAACGACTTGCACCCACAGCAGCCACATAAGAACCAAAAGAAAATCCTGCTAAATAGAGATTTTCGGCTTGGATTTGTTGGGCTGCCCATGCAATAACGGCTAATAAGTCCTCTACTTCACCACGTGCATAGTCATGTAAGCCTTCACTTTGGCCAACTCCACGAAAGTTAAACGAAACCACAGGAATGGCTAAATCTTTAAAGGTGCGGGTTAAGGTGGTGACCACTTTGTTGTCCATTGTGCCACCATATAAAGGATGAGGATGACAAACGACAGCAAATACATTAGCTTTGGCGTGTTGTGGCATTAATAAACGCACTTCGATGCGACCTGCTTGACCTTGTACATAGCTTGTTGCAGACATTTGCAGTCTCCTACAGTATTTTGATGGCGAATGTTATAGACTAGTATGGTCAATGCCAAGACAAGCAAGACAAAATTCAGTCGATAGTGAGATAAGGGGGTTTTATGGAGTGGCTATTGTATATTGGCTTAATTGCTATCGGTTTTATCGGTGGCTACGTTTTTCAGATTTACCGTAATAGCGATAGCCGAGTACGCGACTTAGAAAGCCATTTACATGATTTACAAGGCAAGTATGAAAGCTATCAAGAATCCGTGACTAGCCATTTTTCTCATTCTGCACAATTGGTCAATAATTTAACCAATGCCTACCGTGAAGTGCATGAGCATTTACAAAAAGGCGCACATGAGCTTTGTGCCGACAATAAACGTCATACCAGCAATAATCCAGCTACGGCTTTTTTAGGTTTAGAAGCGACTAAAGAGTCTTTTCCTCAAGCGGCTGGCTCTTATGAAAATAAATTTTTAGAACCATTAGAGCCACCTCGTGACTATGCCCCTAAAAATGCCAATGATAAAGGGATGTTAGACGAGGAATATGGGTTTAAATAATATTGTGCTACAATGGTTTTACCACTGATAACTACCAAATATCAATCATCATGGAAACAGCAAAACTTTTTCATTCTGGTCGTAGCCAAGCAGTTCGTTTGCCCAAAGCATTTCGTTTTTCTGGCGAAGAAGTTGCCATTAAACATTTTGGCAATGGTGTGTTACTGTTGCCT
>NZ_CALETI010000032.1 GCF_937920075.1 uncultured Agitococcus sp. | reverse complement strand
TTTTCTTTGTCGTATTTAACAATAGAGTAGGGTAACGGACAGAAACCAACGGTATTGTCAAAGTTGAAAATGTTGTTAAAGCCAATGTTGCCTTCGGAAGAGCCGTATAATTCGTAAACTTCTTCAACACCAAAACGGTTTTTAAATGGGCCCCAAATGTTGGCGCGCATACCATTACCAACCATTTTACGCACACGATGCGCTTTGTCTTCTGGTTTGGCTGGAACTTCCATTAAGT
Organism: uncultured Agitococcus sp.; assembly: GCF_937920075.1. Classification (GTDB taxonomy): domain Bacteria; phylum Pseudomonadota; class Gammaproteobacteria; order Pseudomonadales; family Moraxellaceae; genus Agitococcus. The sequence goes on along the minus strand of NZ_CALETI010000032.1, from coordinate 10,068 downwards.
AGCGGCATAATTCGCCCACATAACCAATGGCAGAAGCGTTGTATTTGCGGATATCATCCCAGAATTCACGAGCAGAGAATTTGCGACGCATGGCAACACCTGCACCACCATAAAGTGCCGCACCAAAACAAACGGCCATTGCGGTAGCATGATAAAATGGCAAGGTGACATAAATGATGTCTTTATGGTTTAAGTCCATGACTGAACCAAAGATACCATACGCTTTCATCCAACGACCGTGGCTGAAAATCGCTGCTTTAGGCATACCTGTTGTGCCTGAAGTATAGATATAGAACAAGCCGTCGCTGTAATACACTTGGTTGGTGGTTGGTGGGTTGTAGCTTGGTGAGTTTTGAATTTCGGTGGCTAAGTTTTTAAAGCCTTTTGGTGCAGTACCTACTTCTTTTAAGGTGTCTTGATCAGCGAGCCAATAGACTTTATCTGCACCTAAAGTTAACTCTTTACGTACATCATTAAAAGAGCCAACTAACTCATCACCAATCACAGCCATTTTAGGTTTAACTAAGTTAATGCTATGGGTTAAAACTTTACCTGTTTGTGAAGTGTTAACGAGGGCGCAAGTTACACCAATTTTGGCTAAGCCTAAAACAGTGGCTAATAATTCTGGACGATTTTCAATAAATACCGTAACAACATCACCCTTTTTTAGGCCTTGGGCTAAAAAGTAATGGGCAATACGGTTAACCCATTGGTTGAATTGTAAGTAATTTAATTGAGTATCTTTATATAAAACAGCACTGCCATAAGGGTTTGCTTTGGTGGCTTTTTCTAAAGCCCAACCTAATCCACCCACTTTAGTGGGGTTGGTGCTTGAGCCTAATGCTAAACCGTAGGCCATCTTTGGCAACTTTTTAATCACAGCAGGTGCTTTGCGTAATACGTCAATGGGTTTGATGATGTCTTGTGTGCTCATAAAGTGGAAATCCTCTGGCGGTTGATACGCAAATAAAAACGAGATTTAGGTGAGAACTTAAACGTATTATTGTGGCAATTCATAATACGAATCCCTTTTTAAGACTTATAAAAAGATAAAAATGAGCATTTTTTGCGTGAGAACCATGAGAATGGTGTTAGCGCACACAAATCAGCAGTCATTGTCTAAGCCTAAAAAGGTCATTTCTTCGTTCCATTCAACATTAAAAGGACCTAAATCTTATCGGTTAGTCGTCTCTGTTTATTAAAACGCGCTTAACTTAACCGCAACTTTGTTTGCTTGCAAGACTTGACTGTGTTTCTAGGGAATTTTTATAAAAAGTTTATTTGTTGCTGCCTAAAAAAACCAAGAAAATGGCCTAAAATAACTGGCAATAACCATAATCAGAATAAACGTATCAAAAGGCTTCGCTCAACTAACATAAAAACGTTTTTTGAGCGAAGCAGCCTTGTATTTTTAGTCTAAAAAGAAATCACGTTGAATTTGATCTTTGGTTGCAGGATTGCAGGCATAATGATCAAAATCAGTGACGCCATAACCACGTAATACCCCTTCATCTAAATAATGTTGGCCTGTTTCGCGGTGACTAATAATGGCAAACGCGGCATCTGCCATAATGTCAGGTTTACGGCAAATATCGACGGCTTCATCATTGGCAATATTGTTAGTGACGGCGGCTGTGGCAATATAGGTTTCTGGCCACAAAGTGTTGACACAAATGCCATAGTCTTTAAATTCTTGTGCCATGCCAATCGATAATAAAGTCATGCCATATTTGGATAAGGTATAAGGTGCAAACACCGTTAACCATTTTGGATTGAGGTTAATGGGTGGCGATAAACTCAAAATATGGCCATTGCTGGATTTTTTTAGATAGGGCAAAGCCGCTTGGCTACAAACAAACACCGCACGATGATTGATGGATTGAATTAAATCATATTTTTTTAAGGGAGTGTTTTCAACATTGGTCAGGGCGATGGCGCCTGCATTGTTAATTAAAATATCAATGCCACCAAAATGTTCTGCGGCTTGTTGCATGGCTTGTTGCACAGCAGCTTCATCACGAACATCCAGCAAAATAGCTAAGGCTTGGCCACCAGCAGCAATCACTTCATCAGCTACACTATGAATGCTACCACCCAGTTTTGGATGTGGCTCGTTTGATTTGGCAGCAATTACCACATTAGCACCTTCACGGGCACAACGTAAGGCAATGGCGCGACCAATACCACGGCTAGCACCCGTAATAAAGACGGTTTGATTTTTTAAAGACATAGGATTCTCCAAACAGTTTGATTCCCTCCCTTTAATAAGGTGAGGGTTAGGGTGGGGTCTTACCACCTCCCAGCCTCCACCTAATTTAGGGGGAGGGGACTTATCGAAAATTAACTCGGTTCAATCACCAACAACAATTGACGTTTTTTCACCTGTTGTTTTTCGTGGACTAAAATTTCTTTGACCACCCCAGCACACGGCGCTTTGAGTGGATGTTCAATTTTCATCGCTTCGAGTAACAACAGAGTTTGACCTGCACTCACGGTGTCGCCAACTTTTGCTAAGATGTTGACTAACAAACCATCCATTGGTGCTAGGATTTTATTTTGACTTGCCGCATCAGCGGTTTGTGGTGGGCTGTGGGTGTCATCACGAGCTACAAGTTGACCTTGCCCTGCATCTAAATAAACGCTGTTGTTGGCTAAGGCATAGTTGAGTTGGCGACGATGACCGTTGATGACATAACGCAATAAGCCGTTGTTATTTTGATAAATATCAATCGCAAAAGTTTGCTCATTCACTTGCAATAACCAAGGCTGTTGGCTATGCAGTGGGGCAGTGACTTGCACATGTTGTTTTTGTTCACCAATGGTTAATAACAAAAATTTAGCAGGTAAAGTCGCCGTTTGTAGACGTTGATTAGGCGTGCTATTGAGCGCCAACACTAAACCAGCTAAGGCAAAATCTAAAGCTTGAGGTTGATAAGGGCGTAGGGTGGTTAAATCCGCTTCATGTTGCGTTAAAAAGCCCGTATGGGTGTCGCCAGCAATAAAAGCAGGATGACGTAATAATTGGGCTAAATAGGCTTTGTTGTTACTTAAACCCAATAACACGCTGTCTTCAACTGCTTTAGCCAATACGCGTGCGGCTTCTTGGCGTGTTGCTCCCCATGCAATCACTTTGGCAATCATTGGGTCATAAAAGGGACTGACTTCACCACCTGTTTGCACACCATCATCAATCCGTACTTGTGCGCCTGTTGCCGCTTGCCAGCGTAAGATTTTGCCTGTTTGTGGCAAGTAGTTAAATTGTGGGTCTTCGGCATACAAACGCACTTCAATGGCATGGCCATTGAGTTGAATTTGTTCTTGGCGAAGCGGTAAAGGTTCACCAGCGGCAACACGTAATTGCCAAGCGACTAAATCTTGGCCTGTAATCAATTCGGTGACAGGATGTTCAACCTGTAAGCGGGTATTCATTTCTAAGAAATAAAACTCGCCTTGATTATCTAATAAAAACTCAACCGTACCTGCACCCACATAATTCACCGCTTTGGCAGCAGCAACAGCAGCTTCGCCCATCGCTTGACGTAATTCTGGTGTCATGACAGGACAAGGGGCTTCTTCAACCACTTTTTGGTGGCGGCGTTGAATCGAACAATCGCGTTCACCCAAATACACACAGTTGCCATGTTGGTCCGCAAACACTTGTATTTCAACATGGCGTGGGTTGATAACCGCTTTTTCTAAAATTAACTCACCACTACCAAAGGCATTTTGTGCCTCAGAGCGAGCAGTACGAATCGAGGCCAATAATTCACTGGCTTGGGTAACACAGCGCATCCCACGACCACCACCCCCTGCGGAGGCTTTAATCATCACGGGTAAGCCAATTTTTTCGGCTTGTGCGGCTAAAAATTGCTCATCTTGATTGTCGCCTTCATAACCCGGTACACAAGGTACACCCGCTTTGAGCATCATGATTTTGGCTTGACGCTTGCTGCCCATCGCATAAATAGCATTAGCAGGTGGGCCAATAAAGGTAATTTGGTTATTGGCACAAGCGGCAGCAAAGTCTTCATTTTCAGACAAAAAGCCATAACCAGGGTGAATCGCATCTGCCCCTGTTGTTTTGGCGGCCGCAATAATTTTGTCTATAGATAAATAAGATGCAGAGACGTTCGATTCGCCAATATGAATTGCTTCATCAGCTAATTGGGTGTGAGGGGCGTTGCAATCGGCATCCGAGTAAACGGCAACCGTGTGATAGCCGAGTTGTTTGGCGGTTCTAATCACGCGGCAAGCAATTTCGCCACGGTTAGCAATTAATACTTTGGTAAAAGACATCATGTTTTCTCTCTATTGCACCCAGCTAGCAGCACGTTTTTGCACAAAAGCCATGCCACCTTCCATACCTTCGGCACTTTGAATGGCACAAGCAAAGGCTTCTGCGGCATCGTCTAATACTTGATTTAAAGGCTGTTCGCCAACTTGGTGTAATAAGGCTTTGGTCACTTGTGTGGCATTGGGTGCACACTGACGTAAATCATTAATAGTACGAGCAAGGGCGGTTTCTAAGCTGTCATTATCGGCATAGACTTCATGCACCAAACCCATCGCTTGGGCTTGTTGACCATTGATACGCATGCCCAATAACGCCAAACGTCGTGCTTGGGTTAAGCCCAAACGTTGAACAATAAAGGGCGCAATTTGAGCAGGAATAATGCCTAAACGGGTTTCGGGCATACCAAATTGTGCATCGGCTTTGGCTAAGGCAACATCACTAACACAGGTTAAACCAAAACCACCACCTAATACTGCACCTTCAATGACCGTGATGACTAAGAATGGCGCACTATTGACTTGCGTCAATAAATGACCAAAGGTGCGATTAAAAATTTGATAAGCATGAGGATTTTCAACAGCTTGTTGACGAATGGTCATCATGTCACGAATATCACCACCCGCACAAAAATGTCCACCTGCACCGCGTAAGACCACAGCGCGAATATGATTTTCTGCACCCCATGTAAATAGGGCTTGTAACTCTTGCACCATTTGCAAACTCATGGAGTTACGGCTTTCTGGGCGATTTAGGGTGATATGTAAAATGCCTTTATCTTCAGTGACTAATAAAGTTTGGGTGATAGGTAATGTCATAGTTTTTTCCTAAATGGTAACGGCGTAGGATGGGTTGAGGTACGAAACCCATCTTTTTAGGACTTACGTGGTTATCGCTTATTTGCTCACATTTAAATCTTTTTTAACGATTTTATGCTCGCAAAACGCGCTAATTTCGGTGAAATGCGTAAGTCCTACTTGTATGTTGTGATGGGTCAACGACCCATCCTACGAGTTGCACAATTAAGCTTTCTTCTTTTTGCTTGGTAAGGTATTGGTTAATTTACAAATAATGCCAAGCATAATTTCGTCAGCTCCACCACCAATAGACACTAAACGACCGTCACGGTAAGCGCGAGCAACGGGGTTTTCCCACATAAAGCCTTGACCACCCCAATACTGTAAGCAGCTATCAGTGACTTCGCGCATTAAACGGCCTGCTTTTAATTTAGCCATGGATGCTAATAAAGTGACATCTTGACCACTAATGTGTTGTTCACAAGCTTGGTAGGTGAGTGCGCGTAAACATTCCACTTCAGTGCGTAATTCAGCTAAACGGAAGTGAATGGATTGATTATCAATTAAAGGTTGACCGAACGTGGTGCGCTCACGGCAATAGGCAATGGTTTTGTCGATACAGCTTTCCAAACCACCCACCGCATTGGCCGCACCGTATAAACGTTCTTCTTGGAACTGCATCATTTGCATCATAAAGCCCATGCCTTCAGCACCAATCACATAACGTTGTGGCACACGCACGTTGTCTAAGAAAATTTGAGCAGTATCAGAAGAACGCATGCCTAATTTATTCAACTTTTTGGAGAATGACACGCCAGCAGCTTTAGTTGGTACGACAATTAAGGACTTGTTAACGTGAGGTTTATCATCACTGGTATTGGCTAACAAACACAAAAAGTCTGCTTGTGTGGAGTTGGTAATCCACATTTTTGTACCATTGATGATGTAATCATCACCATCTTTGCGTGCGGTGGTTTTAATGGCTGCCACATCAGAACCAGCATGAGGTTCAGACACAGCAATCGAGGCAACATATTCGCCTGCAATAGCAGGAGTTAAAAACTCATCACGTAATTCTTTAGAACCAAAACGGGCAAGGGCAGGTGTGGCCATATCGGTTTGTACCCCAATTGCCATCGGTACACCACCACAATTAATTTTGCCTAATTCTTCGGTAACGACCATGTTGTAAGAGTAGTCTAAACCCATACCGCCGTTTTCTTCAGGCTTACACACACCCAATAAACCCAATTCAGCCATTTTTCTAAATAACTCATGGGCTGGGAAAATACCTGCTTCTTCCCATTCATCGACAAAAGGATTGATTTGACTATCAACAAATTGTTTGGTGGTGCGGCGTAAAGCGTCATGTTCTGGAGTAAATTTCATCTTGCTGTCCTCATCTGTAGCCCGTGTGAAGTGCAACGCAACACGGGAGTATCTCTTTGTTTTCCTGTATTCCGCTACGCTGCATACAGGCTACACTCTCCTACTTTTCAGGAGGAGAGTTCATGTGGTGGTTAAAATCTTGCCACGCCATAAGTATTGGTGCTTAACTGGCGTTGTTCTGCTTCTTTAATGGTTTGTAATAAGAAAACGAGAAGTTTGCGGGTGTCTCGTGGGTCAATCACCCCGTCATCAAACAGTTTTGCAGTATTAAACAAAGCAGTAGATTGCGACTCTAATTTGGCAGCAGTACTCATTTCTAAGAAATTAAGCACATTTTCATCAGGGGTAATGCCCATTTTTTGTTGTTTGGCTTCAGTGACAATTCTTAATACTTTGCCTGCTTGTGCGCCACCCATCACCGCTGTTTTCGAGTTTGGCCATGCAAAAATAAAATGAGGGTCTAAACCACGGCCACACATGGCATAGTTACCTGCACCATAAGAGCCACCAATCACAATTGATAGCTTTGGTACACGGGTATTGGCCACGGCTTGAATCATTTTTGAGCCATGCTTAATCACGCCATTCTGCTCAGATTCTGTACCTACCATAAAGCCTGTTGTATTGTGTAAAAACAATAATGGGCGATTGGTTTGGTCACAAAGCTGAATAAATTGGCTGGCTTTGACCGCACCTTGGGGAGTGATTGGGCCATTATTGCCAATGATGCCAATAGTGATGTTACCGATATTGGCCCAACCACAAATCGTTTGATTATCAAATTCGGTTTTAAAGTCTAAAAAGTTAGAGTCATCGACTAAACAGGCAATAACCTGACGTACATCATAAGGCTTGCGTAAATCACAAGGAATAATGCCTAAAATGTCATCAATCGGATAACGTGGCTCTGGTGCATCATGATTCAGTTGTGCTTTGTCCCAACCTAACATCGAGACAATATCACGTGCTTGGCGAATGCCATCAGCATCGTTTTCGGCTAAATATTCCGCCGTTCCTGCAACTTGAGCGTGCATTGCAGCACCGCCCAAATCTTCTTCTGTCGCCACTTCACCTGTTGCCGCTTTTAATAGAGGAGGGCCTGCCAAAAACATTTCGGTTTTGCCACGCACCACCACCATATAATCGGATAAACCCGGTTGATAAGCACCACCAGCCGTCGCATTACCATGGACAACGGTAATTTGCGGAATACCCATTGCTGATAAACGGGCTTGGTTAGCAAAAGAACGCGCACCTTCAACAAAAATATCGGCAGCATGATTGAGGTTTGCACCACCACTTTCGGCCAACGTGACCATTGGTAATTTGTTTTGACGGGCAATTTGTTGCAAACGTAAGCTTTTACGCAAACCACTGGGCGAGATCGTGCCGCCTTTGATGGCAGAGTTACTTGCACCCACCAAACAACGCACACCATTAATCACACCAATGCCTGCAATCATATTGCCGCCAGCTTCGGTGCCATCTTTATCATCATCGAGCATATAGCCTGCTAAACCACACAACTCAACAAATGGCGAACCTGCATCTAATAGGTGTTGTACACGTTCATGAGGCAACATTTTGCCACGCTTAGTAAATTTGGGCTTTTCTTGTAAAGAACGTTCTAAAACTTTTTGTTTAATCGCTGCCACTTCGTCAATTTGTTTGAGCATGGCTTGGCAATTGGCTTGATAATCAGCACCATTGCGATCAATTTCTAATTCAATAATAGGCATAATCAGTTATGCTCCTTTAGTTACCCTCACCCTAACCATCTCCCACAGAGAGAGGAAACTTAGCGATGATTCTCCCTCTCCTTGAGGAGAGGGCAGGGGTGAGGTGAAGATTTATTGCTTCTTTAATACATCAGGAATAAATGCCCGATGGAAACCGTTATAAGGCTCAGAGTTTTCGTGGTCAGCCAAAGGATAAATTGGCGTACCTAAAGAGGCTGCACCATCAATACGCACCGTGATTCCAGAGACAAAAGCGGCCGCTTCGGACAATAAAAAGCAGGTGACACTAGACACTTCTGATTCTGTACCCATACGTTTTAACGGCACTTTGCTGGCCAACGTAGGAATGACAAATTTGGCAAAATCCCCTTTATAAGAATCCATACCAGAAGACATAATCCAACCGGGTGCAATGGCATTAACACGCACACCACTGACTGCCCATTCAATCGCAGCAGTTTTAGTCAAATTATCAACCCCTGCACGTGCTGCACCCGAATGCCCCATACCTGGCATACCACCCCACATATCGGCACACATATTGACAATGCTGCCACCGTGTTGCGCCATCCATTGGTTATAGACTTCACGCATCATTAAAAACGTACCGTGTAAATTGTTTTTAACCACTGCATCAAAACCATTGGTGGAAATACTGGCTAAGGCCGATGGAAATTGACCGCCTGCGTTATTGACTAAGCCATCAATACGACCAAACTCTTTGAGTACCGTCGCAACGACTTCTTTAACTTGTTCTTCTTGGCGAATATCACACACCATTGAACGTACTAAACCGCCATCTTGAATAATTTCATCTTCAACCTGAGCCAGTTTTTCAATTTTGCGGCCAGTAATAACGACTTGTGCACCTAAAGCGGCTAATTCATGGGCAGTACAACGACCAATTCCCGAACCACCACCCGTGACAATAATGACTTTATCGGCAAACGCATCTTCACGAAAAATTGATTGATAGGGCATAAAAAACCTTACATTGTGTAGCCCGTGTGCTAACACGGGAGTAATTGCATATTGGATAACCTGTATTTCGCTATGCTACATACAGGCTACAATTTTTAGGCTTCGACTTCGCTCAGCCAACGAAGAGCGTTCCCTGAGCGGAGTCGAAGGGAAAATCATGTCTAGTTAAAGAACTTCTACAGGAATTTTGACAGGCATAGCCAACAGTTGTTGGGCATGAGCTTTGCCTTGTGGGTCTAAACGTGGACTGGCAATGCCACCGCCGCCCAAGGCATAGGTCAGCATAAAATTCAGGGCATTTAAGCTAGGTAATTCATAACGAATTACTTCACTACGAGTTTCTAACCAATGTTGACAATAAGCGGCAACTGCTTCTTCGGTTAAGCTGGCACGAATCCACGGTAAATATTCGGGCTTACGGGCAATTACACCAATATTTGATGAGTCCCCTTTATCACCACTACGCGCCCACGCTAATTGCACTAAAGGCACTTTATGCGTGACTTGGCTGTTATCAGCCACTTCGCCACTGGCTAAACGCTCAGCAGGGACAAAACCACCTTCGGTGGGGACAGCAACCGCAATACGCTCATTGCTAATATCTAAACTAATAGGCACAGAAGTTTTTGGAACGAGGCAAGAAAATAATCTAATCACTGGAGAGGGCTTTGGACGACCACCCATAATACCTGCTAAACCGGGTGCCATGCCTGTTGAGGCTTGGGCAATTTCACTGGCCAAAAACAATAAACCTTCTTGAACAGGATAACGAGCCACCATGCGCACAGTAATTTCGCGGCATTGTTTGGCTTCTGGCCGTGCATTTGCACCATATGCCTGTTCACTGCCAACAAAGATCGGAAGAGCACAC
>NZ_CALETI010000031.1 GCF_937920075.1 uncultured Agitococcus sp. | reverse complement strand
ATCAATACGGGTTAATACAACATCGCTAACATTAATATCTGATAATAATTGAATCGTATTTACTTCACTCGGCGAATACTCACTGGCGATATCTTGACCGAAACCTCGACCAAACTGATAAACATCTATACCATTACCTCCATTCAAATAATCTTTTGAATTATCTGCTCCACCGCCATTTAATAGGTCATTTCCTACATCACCTGATAGAGAATCACTACCAGCTCCGCCATTCAAGACATCATTGCCAGTGCCTCCCGTTAAGCCATCATTTCCATCCCCACCATTTAAACTATCATCACCTGCTTCTCCACTTAACGAGTCATTTCCTTCATCCCCATTCAATACATCGTTGCCATCACCACCATATAAATAATCGTTATCCAAACCACCATTTAACGTATCGTTACCTAAATCCGCTTCTAACGTATCTATACCGCCCTCACCATTTAAAACGTCATCACCAACTGTACCCACCATATAATTATTATCGGCATTACCATTAATTACAGCCATTTTAATTCTCCAAAAACAAAAAACGCCAAGCCTGCAACAGACTTAGCGTGACACTGGGTTAAAACAAAATTTAAAAAAACAGGTGTAAAAGAAAGATGCTAAAAAGTTAAATGTGCTGTCCATAGCCCTTACACCCATTGGTTAATTATTAAGCCAACTCTAACACCTAAAATAACTTAATCATAGGCTAGTTTTAACAAAATCACCTCTCCTTCAAGCTCTCATTCTTATACTCTAAGAAAGGCTTTAAGAAGTATTCAATCACACGGCGTTTGCCTGTTTTAATTTCGACAGTGACGGCCATGCCTGCACTTAAATTAACCACTTTATTTTCGAGCTGCATGGTGCTTTTTGCTAATTTGGCACGTACAGCGTAAACCAAACCCATTTTTTCGTCATTAATCGCATCATCCGACACACTCGTAACAACCGCATGAATAGTGCCATATTTGGTATAAGGGAAAGTTTGTACTTTGACTTCGGCTTGTTGATCTTCATTGACAAAACCAATATCTTGATTTTCTAAAAAGGCTTCAACTTCAACCACGTCATCTTTTGGCACAATCACCATTAAGGGTTGCGCTTCTGTCACCACACCACCAATTGTACGCACCGCCAATTGTTGTACCGTGCCATCAACAGGTGCAGTTAACTTCATTAAACCATGACGAGAATCGGCTTTAATTAACTCTTGTTCCAAAGCAGCAATACGCTGACTGGCTTCATTTAAACTATCTAAATGTGTACGTTTGGTTTCTGCTAATAATGCTTGCTTTTGTTCTTGAATACTGTCTAAAGCAGCTTTTAACTCTTGTAAACGACTTTTACCTGTTGCTAATTGCCCTTCTTGGTCTATTTTTTGTTGCTCACGTTGCAAATAAGCATCTTTAGGCACATTGTCGTTGTCGGCTAATTGTTTAAAGTTTTCAGCACGTTGACGAGAAATAGGTAAACTTTTTTCCAAACTATTAATTTGAGCTTGAATAGATTTTTGCTCTGCCTGCTTTTTCACAATATCAGCATCTAACAAAGCTAATTTGCTTTGGTATTCTTTATATTGACCTTGTAATAAGGCATCTGCTTCAACAAATTGGTTTTCAGTGACTTGTGATGGACGCAATAAGACAGGATTTTGTTGTTGGTCTAGTGCTTTTAACATAGCCTGCGCACGTGCCTCTTGTAAGCGATTTAAAGCTAATTCGCTGCTCACACGGTCTTTATCTGCTTGCGTGGTAGTGGCATCCAATTCAATTAACACATCGCCTGCTTTCACTTGTTGACCATCTTTGACATGAATCGCTTTAATGGTAGATAACTCAAACGGCTGAATAACTTTTGTGCCTGCATTGGGGACAATTTTCCCTTGTGCGGTGGCAACAATATCTATTTTGCCAAAACATGCCCACAACAAGGCAATCAGGGTAAAACTAATCACTAACCACATGGCGACACGTGGTGCAGGTGACACAGGTGTTTCTTGTAATGACAAGGCAGCAGGCAAAAACTCCGCTTCGTGGGGCTGCAAACCTTTGCTATCATTTTCATGGCGATTTTGCCAAGCAATCGCAAAAATTTGCTTATAACGGCCAAATAAATCTGACCATGCTTGTAAATGGGTTTTAAGGCTCATGGTGATTTATCCTTGCTGCATACTGTGTAAATGGCTATACATACCTTTGGGATTAGCTAATAACTCTGTATGTGTTCCTTGTTCAATAATTTGGCCTTTTTCAACCACAATAATCCGATTAGCATCACGCACTGCCGATAAACGATGGGCAATGATAATTACCGTTCTACCCTTACAAATGGCTTTCATATTTTGTTGAATAATTCGTTCTGATTCGTAGTCTAAAGCACTGGTTGCTTCATCAAAAATCAAAATCCGTGGATTGGTAATTAAGGCACGAGCAATAGCAATACGCTGACGTTGGCCACCTGATAATGATGAACCATGCTCACCCACTAAGGTGTCATAACCTTCAGGTAACTCGGTAATAAACTCATGTGCACCTGCCAATTTGGCGGCTTGCATAACCACAGGTAAGGGAATACTTGGGTCAGCTAAAGCAATATTTTCCCGAATGCTACGATTAAACAACACGTTTTCTTGCAACACCACACCAATTTGGCGGCGTAATGAAGAGGCATCGGCTAAGGCAATATCTAAACCATCAATTAACACTCGTCCCTTTTCGGGTAAATACATGCGCTGAATCAGTTTGGTAATCGTGCTTTTTCCTGAGCCTGAACGACCAACCACACCAATCACTTCACCGGCATTCACACCCAAGGTCATATTTTTAATCACTTCGGGCATATCTGGACGATAGCGAAACACCACTTGATCGAGTTGAATTTGGCCACGAATCGGTGGTAAAGCGGTTTTACTGTTCGCAATTTCGGTACGGGTATTTAAAATATCCCCCAAACGTTGAATCGAAATCCCTGTTTGTTGAAAGTCTGTCCATAATTGGGCAAGTCTCATGACTGGCGACATCACCTGTCCTGACAACATATTAAAAGCAATTAATTGCCCGACCGACAAATCGCCTTGAATCACTAACTTTGCACCAAAATACAAGGTAGCAACGGTGACCAATTTACTAATGAGCGTAATACCGCCATTAGCCAACATACTGACTGTGGCCGTTTTAAAACCCGATGACACATACGCGGCTAATTGATTGTCCCATTTGCGTGTCCATTGTGGTTCTACAGCAGTGGCTTTAACCGTATCAATACCACTAATGGTTTCGACTAAAAAAGCTTGATTTTCTGCACCACGATTAAATTTCTCATTTAAACGTGTACGCAAAATAGGTGTAAAAACTAATGAAATCAATACATAACAAGGAATAGCACACAACACGATTAGTGTTAGCCATTTGCTATAAAAAAACATCACGGCAATAAACACTGTAGCAAAAAACAAATCTAACACTAAGGTAATGGCATTACCGGTTAAAAAGCTGCGAATGTTTTCTAGCTCACGGACACGGGCAACAGAATCACCAACACGTCGTGCTTGAAAATAACCAAGGGGTAAATTTAATAAATGCCTAAACAGTTTTGCGCCAAGTTCGACGTCTATTCGGCTGGTGGTATGGGCAAACACATAACTGCGTAACGTGGTTAAGGTAATTTCAAATAACACCACCACCACAAAAGCAAAAGCAATCACATCTAAAGTGCTAAAACCTTTATGCACTAAGACTTTATCCATCACCACTTGAAAGAATAAAGGCGTGACTAAGCCAAAAAACTGCAAAATAAACGAAACAAATAAGACTTCTACTAATAACTTACGATATTTAATAATGGCAGGAATAAACCAACTAAAATCAAATTTTGCTAACTCGCCAGCTAAAGACGCACGCGAGCTAAATAAAATCATCTCACCCGACCAACGTGCCGCCAACTGTTCTTGACTAATAATTTCTGGACGCTCAACCGTTGGATCATGAATTAAAACTTTATCGCCATCCATACGGGCAATAATAAAAAAGCTGCCGTCTTTAGCGGCGGCAATTGCAGGCATGGGTGTTGTGGCTAAACGACTTAATTGTGGTTTGACCTTTTTAGTCATTAAACCAAGTTTTTTAGCAGCTAATAAAATTTCGGTAGTGGTAAACGATTTACCTGTTTCTTTAAATTCGTGAGCAATTTGATGAGGATCAACCGCAATCGAATGAAAACGTGCCAACATCACTAAACAGGCTAAACCTGTATCAATATTATTTGGCGTGGGTATGGTTGTTGGATTAAGGGTTTCTGATGACACGAATGACTTCCGATGTTTGTACTTAAAATAAAAAAGGCTCTATATTTTTAGAGCCATATTATACATTAGAAATGTGTGTAAAATGTGAAGTTAAGCTGTTAACCATTGCACTAATTGCGGAGCAGACATTGCTCCAGCAACACGTTTTTTCTCATTCCCTGATTCAAAGACCATTAATGTCGGAATACTGCGAATGCCATAACGAGCTGCTATTTGCTGCGCTTCTTCAGTATTGACTTTGGCAAACACATATTGGCCATTTAAAGCTTGTGCCGCTTTGGCAAAATGTGGCGTCATCATTTGGCAAGGTTGACACCAACTTGCCCAAAAATCGACAACCACAGGTAGATCGTTACGACTGATAAATTTATCAAAATTATCATTTTTTAATTCAACAGGCTCGCCTGTTAATAATAATTGATGACATTTACCACATTTGGGCTGTTGATTTAAACGCTGTTTGTCAAAACGATTAACTGCTTCGCAATGAGGGCAAACATAGTGAATATTAGTCATCTGTGGTCACTCCTGCCAAAAAGCGTTTTACTGCACTAATTACTTGTTCAACATTATCATCAATATGTAAATGATGGCCGCCTGCTAATTTTACGAGCTGCAAATTTGGGTGTGCAGCAACTCGACGTTGATAATCTTCAACATTAAAAAAAGGTAAGGTTTTTTCGGCCATGATTAATAAGGATGGAGCGGTAATAGCGGCTAAATAAGCACAAACTTGTTGTTCATAAAAGCGTGTTGGTGAGTTAAGTCGTAAACGTTTATCGGTTGACCAAATTAAACCGCCCTCCACTGCTTTAGTGCCTCGCGCACACAACAATTGTGCAGCTTGCTCACCCACAGGTAACAAACCGTTCATCCGCGCTTTAACGGCAACATCAAATGAGGGAATCACTCGTGGTGCTTCATCAAAGTCTTGCCATTCCACTAAAGAAGTACGCAAATACTCTACTGCTTTGTCGGCAGGGCCTGTATAAGGGCCTAAACCCTCAATCATAATTAATTTTTCAATATATTCAGGCATTGCCGCCGCAAATAAGGCGGCAATGCCTGCCCCCATCGAATGACCAACAATACTAAAACGTGTCCAACCGAGTTGCTTAACCACTGCTAAAACATCATCCACATGATCGATAAGATGATAACGCACACCTTTGGGTCGATGTTCACTATAACCATGCCCCGCAAAATCTAAGGCAACAATATAATAATCATCTAAGGCTGGAGCGAGTAAATCAAAACTCGCCGCATTATCTAACCAACCATGCAAAGCCAATAACGGCTTTTTTTCTTTATCATGCCAACAACGTGCAGCAATTAAACGCCCATTAACGTTAAAACCACGCTCATGTCGTTCTTCGACAGGTTCTATCATTACAAACTCTTTTTCGCTAATTTTGCTAAACCGCGTTTAATACCTTGACCTAAGCCAACTTTTAACGCTGGCCCTAATAAGGGCACAACACCTGTAAAGGTAATGGTGTAACGTAAACGTGTGCCACCATTATAAGACTCAAATAACATCACCCCTAAATGGTCTTTAATGGGTGCATATTTGCTAGTAACACGATATTCAATTAATTGATTAGCTTGAAAGGCCGTCACGGTTTCTTCAACAGGAATTAAGGGAAAAGCGCTGAGCTTACGCACAGAACCTACGCCATTAACATCACCTTGACCATCTTTAATACGAGTCACTTTAAAGGGAAAGAAAATCTCGCCTAAGTTGTTATGATCACCAATCCATTTAAAAATTTTCTCAACAGGTTGCGGAAAATCATAAATAATTTCAATACGTTGTTGTTTCATTTTTGCACCTTCTCAACAGTAAGAACCATATCGTGTACGGCAATAACTTGTACATGTGTACCCACAGGCAAATCTTCACCTGTTACCTTCCACCAACTATCATCCACATTTATTCGACCAACACCATTGCTGATTGGCTCACTTAAAATGGCTTGTCGGCCAATTAAATGACGAGTGCGATTATTTAAACCACTCGCCGCATCATGATGCGGCTGATGTGCTGGTCGTATTTTTTTCCAAACCAATAGGGCAATCACACTTAATACTGCAAATGCCACCCATTGACTCAAATAATCTTGACTAAAATAAGCAACGACGGTCGTGCCTGCGGCTGCGGCTGCCATCGCTAAAAAGAAAAATGTGCCAGTGAGCATTTCAACAATGAGCAATAAACAGGCAAATGCTGCCCATAACCAATAAGGCTCTTGCCACATAGATCACCTCAAATTAGAACGCTGTGGAGTGGGTGTTTGCTCAGTTTTTAACTCCGTGACTAAATCTTTAATACCTGCAATTGAGCCAATCACGCCAGATGCCTCAAGTGGCATCATCACTAATTTATTGTTAGGAGCTTTGGCAATTTCGCCCAAGGCTTCAATATATTTTTGTGCGACAAAGTAATTGACTGCCTGTAAATCACCTTGAGCAATCGCTTGTGATACCACTAAAGTCGCTTGTGCTTCGGCTTGTGCTTGACGCTCACGTGCTTCTGATTCTAAGAATGCCGCTTGTCGATCCCCTTCTGCTTTGAGAATTTTGGCTTGTTTATCGCCTTCTGCGCGTAAAATTTCGGCTTGACGATGACCTTCGGCATCTAAAATTTGTGCCCGCTTAGTACGCTCTGCTTTCATTTGTGAAGCCATTGCTTCAACCAAGTCATGTGGCGGGGTAATATCTTTAATTTCTACACGGGTAATTTTTACCCCCCAAGGGTTGGTAGCTTGGTCGATGGTACTCAATAATTGAGCATTAATTTGATCACGTTGTGACAACATCGCATCCAATTCTAAAGAGCCAATCACTGTCCGAATATTGGTCATGGTTAAATTGCGAATGGCGTATTCTAAATTACTGACTTCATAAGCCGCTTGAGCCGCTTTAATAATTTGAAAGAAGCAGACCGCATCAATCGTCACCATCGCATTATCACGCGAAATCACTTGTTGTGGCGGCACATCTAAAACTTGCTCCATCATATTGAGCTTAGCCCCAACTCTCTCCACAAATGGCATCAAAAAATGTAAACCTGGTTGTAATGTTTTTGTATAACGACCAAAAGACTCGACGGTATATTCATAGCCTTGTGGTACTTGCTGAATCGACTTATACGCCAAAACAATCGCAAAACCAACAAACATAAAAACGACGAAGCTTCCCATGTCTTACTCCACTTTTTTGAATCTGATAATAAACAGATTGATACAAGCTGTTCTTGTACCTTGTTTTTAGGCGATCAGGCAAGCAATAGTCAACGAAAAAACACAAAAAAAGGCCTCAATAGAGGCCTTTAATCAAAGAGAAAGTTACTCCATATAAGTAAAATCAAGCGCATCCTTACCTTCACGATAATAAGGTAGTTGTAACATACGCGCTAATCCCACCATTGTTGTATATGGCCCTGTTCTTTGAACAAAATTAATTGCCCATGCTGGTGTTACCCCACCTGGATCAACATAACCATCAACCTCAATTCTTGTGGTGGCTTTATCGATTGGCGTAAATTTTAAATAATAATTTAAAGCTGCAACACGAACTTTACCCGGTTGTTCAGGCATAAACTCTGTCATTGACGACAATTTCATAGCCATATAACCACGTTTAGCCGTAAATGGCTCAATTTGAGCACGAATAATCGCATCACGATCTGGAATTGTTAGAGGAGCATTAAACACTTGATAATAATAATATTCTTTATCACTAACTTTTTTTAGCAAGCGCGACTCTTTGGTCTCCCAAAACCAACGTTTGATATTTTCTACGTCAAAATGTACTCGTGCTACTGTCTCCAAATCAGCTTGAGCAATCATTTCAATTTTGAATGAGCGAATATTTTTACCATCTTCACGTTTTGCCCACGTCGTAATATTTTTTAAGTTATCTTTTTTAACAACAATCCATTCATTGGCACGTTTACTATCGGCACGTAATTCTTCTAAATCATCACCTTTTGCCGCTAAAGCAGTTGTCGGCATAGATACGATAGCCATAGTTGTTAATAACACAACAGCAAGTTTTTTTAATATATCATCTTCCTCTTTTGGATTTGTTTTTAATGACTCGCTAATTATCTAAGTTATTGCTTTTGCTAGTCATTGGCTAAAAGCCTTGCCATCCATCTAATTTTTACCATAACAAATAATAAAGCCTCCAACATTGGAGGCTTTATGACAATTATTCAATATAAGCAAAGTCCATTTGTTCCTTACTTTCTCTGTAATAAGGCAACTGCACCATACGCGCTAAACCCAACATACTAATATATGGCGCACTACGCTGGACGAAATTAATTGTCCATGCAGGAATAATTCCGCCTGGATCAATATAGCCTGCTGATTCTAAACGAGTAGTATTTTTATCTATTGGAGTAAACTTAATATAGTAGTTCTGAGCAGCAACTCGGGTTTTACCCGGTTGCTCGGGCATAAAATCAGGTGCAGCTTTTAAATTCATTTGCATGTAGCCACGTTTAGCAGTAAATGGCTCTATAGTCACATGAACAATCGAATCACGATCAGGCACAGTTAATGGTGCATTATAAACCTGATAAAAATAATACTCTTTATCATTTACTTTCTTTAATAAACGCGATTCTTTAGTTTCCCAAAACCAACGCTTAATATTTTCTACGTCAAAATGCACCCGTGCCAACGTTTCTAAATCAGCATCTACTACCATATCAACTTTAAACGAGCGAATGCTCTTACCATCCTCTCGTTTTGCCCACGTAGTAATATTTTTTAATTTATCTTTTTTGACTAAAACCCAATCATTGGCTCGTTTATTATCTACACGCAACTCCTCTAAATCATCTGCTTTATCCGCAAATGACGTTATTGGTGTTAAAGTGGTCAATGTAGCAAAAGCCATAATGGCTATTTTTTTCAACATCAAGTCTGCTCCTACAGCAAGTTTTTGATTTTTATAGTGCTATAGCTAAATTTTTATAAATTTATCGTTATCACGGTTTATTGATAGTCTGTTGATAACACAGGAATAGCAATAGGTTTTATAATTTTTTTTAACATTTAAAACCTATCTTTTGAAGATAAGACAGTTTTGAAAAGCTGACAAGATAATTATTTAAATTTTTTACCCCCTAAAAAAGCTCAGCCCCCCAAATGGGGGGCAGAGCTTTTCGCTGGTTACGGATACACGTAAACCACTTTTAAAAAATAATCATTTATTCCATATAAGTAAATGGTGATGGTTCGCCTAATGTGCCATTGTGAGCGGCCATGTTAACTTGACGTTGCAATCCCAACATTGTTGAATAAGGTGCATTACGTTGCACAAAATTCATCGCCCATGTTGGTGCAATTCCACCTGGATCAACAAAACCTTCAGCCTCAATACGCACCTTATCTTTTGCTAACGGTGTCATTTTTACGATCATATCTTGCTCTTGCACACGGACAAAATTACCTTGTGCTGGCAAATAATCTGGCACCGCTTTAATGCTTAACTGCATATAACCTTTTTTAGCACTATATGGTTCAACCACAGCATGTAAAACAGCATCACGATCTGGCATAGTAACGGGTGCGTTATACTGCATATAATAATAATATTCAGTACTAGAGACTTTTTTCAACAAACGTGAATCCATCGTTTCCCAATACCAGCTTTTGATTCTATCAATATCAAAATGAACACGAGCCACGGCATCTAAAGAGCCTTCGATAATCGCATCAACTTTAAAATTGATTCGTTTAGCATCACCCTCACGAATATAAGTTTTAATATTACGTGTAGCATCATGCTTGACTAATTGCCACTCTGCTTTATTACGCTCAGGACGAACACCTGATAGCTCATCTGCCGCATAAGAAGCAGGGACAGTACCCAACATTAAACATGCTGCAATTCCTAAAACACTGACTTTTTTAAACATGATTGAACTCCTTCGAAACCCTATAAAATAAGCAATATACTCAGAGCAAGAATATTTTGTACTTACTCGCCAATTTCGGAAAAACGTGTAAGTCACTTTTCTAGCTTTGAGCCTTATTTTAAAAGCCGTTCATGTTGCTAATAATTTTTATAAAACATGTCAGGCTTATGCTTCAGCTAGTGTGCATAAGGTACTGTCTCTTGATGAAGAATACTGCCAAACGAATCACATTCAATTTGAGTCACATCCAGCAAAACCCAGCTTATTTGTTACATAATATTTCAAAACAAAAAAAATTAATTGACTTATATCCAGAAATAGAATTTGAATACAATTGTACTTTTGTGAAACATATCACATTTTTTATCCAGTTGTCGTGTTTTTTGTTCCGCTCATCCAAATATCAGAATATAGAAATGTTAGAAAAACTAAAAATTTAACTCATTTTTGTTTCCATACTTTCTCCATAATTGGCCACACATTTTGTAGTAACCTATCTTGCCCTTTTTCATTAGGATGAATGCCATCCGCTTGCATTAAATCGTCATTTCCGCCCACACCCTCAAGAAAAAATGGCACAAACGGGACTTGTTCTGTGTTTGCGACATCAACAAACGCTTTCTCAAAAGCTTGGTTATAAGCCTTACCATAATTAGGCGGAATTTTCATTCCTAATAACACTACTTTTATCTTTTGTTGTTTGGCTTGTTGAATCATTTTTTGTAGATTTTGTTGCATCAATTTAGGTGGCTGACCACGTAAACCATCATTCCCCCCCAATTCCAATATCAGAATTTGAGGCTGATATTGACTTAACACCTGCGGTAAACGGCTTAATCCGCCTGAAGTTGTCTCGCCACTAACACTGGCATTAATCACTTGATAGGGCTTTTTGTGTTGTTTGAGCTTTTGTTGGAATTTTGCAACCCAGCCTTTGTTGACTTCTATGCCATACGCCGCGCTGATACTATCACCAAAGACCACAATGCTGGCTGCATAAGCCGTATTGAGTCCACCTACCAAGATTAACATGATACCAAGCCAAAATTTTGCCATGACTACACTCACACCCGCTTTACTTGTTGCCAACCTTAACAAAACTATCGCCACTGCGGAGCATTCGTTGACGATTTTGCAACAGATTGATTTGCGTATCGAACAAGGCTCTACGGTTGCCATTGTCGGTAGTTCTGGCTCTGGCAAATCGACGTTATTAGGACTATTGGCAGGCTTAGACACACCCAGCTCTGGGTCTATTCAGCTATTAGGTCAGGAGTTAAGCACTTTATCTGAAGATGAACGTGCTAGTTTACGTCAGCGATATGTTGGCTTTGTCTTTCAATCGTTTCATTTATTGCCCCATTTAACGGCTTTAGAAAATGTCTTGCTGCCACTCTCGTTAAGTAAAAATACCGATACAACATGGGCAAAAAACTGTTTAGAGCAAGTCGGTTTAGGGCATCGTTTGCACCATACGCCCAAACAACTGTCTGGTGGTGAGCAACAACGTGTTGCCATTGCGCGTGCTTTTGCCTGTAAACCTAAAATTTTATTTGCCGATGAACCAACAGGTAATTTAGATAGCCAAACGGGGCAGCATATTATTGATTTATTGTTTAATTTGAATACGCAACATGGCACAACTTTAGTGTTAGTTACCCATGACTTAAAACTTGCCGAGCGTTGTCAGCAACGTTTAACCTTAGCGCAAGGACAAATGTTATGACATGGCGTTTATTTTGGCGTGAATTACGCGCAGGTGAATTTACTTTACTGATTGCCGCGCTGATTTTGGCAGTCACAGCCACCACAACTTTAAGCTTTTTTACTCACACCTTAGCCCAAGCCATTAATCAACAAGCCGCACGTTTATTGGCTGCTGATGTGGTTGTCGTCAGTAGTCGTCCATTACGTGATGATTGGCCTAAACTGGCTCAACAACACCGTTTACAAACCAGTCAAACCATTGAATTTGCCACTGTTGCTCAACAAGGTGACAATTTTCAACTAAGCAGCATTAAAGCGGTTGCCGATAATTATCCTTTGCGTGGCACACTTAGCACACAACCTAAAATGACCACTCGCACGCCCGCACAAGGCACAGTATGGGTCGAAGAGCGTTTGTTAAATTTACTCAATAGCCAAGTCGGTCAACGTATTACTTTAGGTGAAGCGGAGTTTATTATTGCCGCCACCATTGCCGTTGATGCCGATATGGGCGGTAGCTTTTCGGCTTTTTCGCCCAAAATTATTATCAATATTGCGGATGTACCCAAAACCAATGCCATTCAACAAGGTAGCCGAGTAAATTATCGTTTTTTAGTGGCAGGTAAAAGCCAAGCTGTTAGCCAATTTTCTCAACAAGCCAAAGACCAACTCAATGATTACGAACGGCTACGCGATATTCACAGCGCCAATAAACAACTCAGTAAACCGATTATTAATGCCAATAGTTATTTAAGTTTAGCCAGTATTGCCAGTGTGTTATTGGCAGGTATTGCCGTTGCTTTGGCCGCACAACGTTTTAGCCAACGGCATTTTGATAGTTTTGCGCTAATGAGATGTTTGGGCTATTCACGCCAACAATTGATTAACGTGTATGCCAGTCAATTAGCGGCAGTGAGTGGTTTTGGTTTAGTGATTGGTAGCAGTTTAGGTTTGGCATTTTCGCTGCTATTGTTTGAATTATTAGGTCAATTTTTGCCTGTTAGCGATTTGAGTTTTGATTTTATTCAACCCTTAATCACAGGTTTAAGCACTGCCCTCCTGACGCTGATTGGTTTTGCGCTGCCTGCCTTTTTACGTTTAGCACAGGTGTCACCGTTACGCGTGATGAGACGCGAATTAACACCCGTTTCTTTGTCGATGCTGAGCAGCACAGGCATTGCTTTAGTCGCCTTATTTATTTTATTGAGTTTAGAAACAGGCAATATCACCCTCACCGCTATTGTTTTAGTCGGCGGTTTGCTGCTTGCTGGATTATTAGGTGTATGTTGTGGGTGGTTATTAGGGTATTTACGTACTCGCATTAAGCAGCAAGCCTTTGCTAATTTAACGCGCCAACCCCAACAAACGATTGGTCAAATTTTGGCCTTAGCGTTGGGTTTTACGGCAGTGTTATTAGTGATGGTATTACGCAGCGATTTATTTCAACAATGGCAAACCGACCTCCCCCCTAATACCCCGAATCATTTTGCTGTGACTATTCCCACCGAACAAAAAGATAACTTGCAACAACAATTAGCACAACGAGCTTGGAGCACTACCCCTTTTTATCCTGTTGTGCGTGGTCGATTAGTTGCTATTAATGGGGAAGCCACTAAATCATCGCAAAAAGACGAAGATAAACAAGACAACTCGTTAAATAGAGAACTGAACTTAACATGGACGAATACACTACCAGCTAATAATGAAATCGTTTCAGGTCAATGGTTAACAGGTCAACAAGCGGAAGTATCGGTCGAGAAAGACCTTGCCGAACGACTCAAGCTCAAACTCGGCGACACACTCAGTTTTCAAATGGCCGAAGGTAAAGTGGATGTAAAAATCACCAGTTTACGCACCGTCGATTGGGACAGTTTTCAGCCCAATTTTTTCTTTATTTTTCCTGAGCCTGTCTTAAAAAATTATCCTGCCAGTTATTTAACCAGTTTTTATGTTCCTGCTAAAGATAAAACACAAATGGCGGACATTATTCGCCAATATCCAACCATTATTTTTATTGATATTGCCGCCACACTTAATGAAGCACAAAAACTGTTGGCACAACTCAGCCAAGGTATTTTGGTGATTTTGGTGTTTGTGGTGTTGGCAGGCTGTTTGGTGTTAATTGCCAGTTTAGCGGCTAGTTTTGATAGTCGCTTGCATGAAGCTGCTTTATTGCGAGCATTGGGGGCAAAACGTCAACAACTACAATGGCGTACAGGCATTGAATTGGCAATTTTAGGCGCATGGGCAGGTTTATTAGCCATCTTATTAACTGAAATTATTACCGCATTAATTAGTGTATTTTTATTAGAAGGCAAAGCGCATATTCATGCTTGGTTATGGGTCACGCCGTTAGCCAGTGCGAGTTTAGTATTAGTGATTGGCTTATGGCATTTACGCAAAACATGGCAAGTTTCACCGATGGTGGTGTTAAAAGAGGTTTAGAAACTTAGTTCAAAACCCAACGTAATCGTGCGGTCTAACTGTGGCAATTGCACCAAAGACCGCTTTGACGAACCACCTGCATGGTAATATTTACTAGAGGCAATATTTTCGATACGCATAAATACATCAATGCCTTGTATTATTTGAGGATAACCTGCATACAAGTTAAATAATTGATAGGAAGGCACAGTGATAGCTCTACCACCATCACTAGCTGAACTTGGCACACGACTTTGACCAACAAAATACATACTAGGGCTAATAAACCAGCCTTGCTTATGGTGCCATGTTGCCCCCAATTTTAATTTGTGTTTGGCATTATAGGGTAACTCTTCTTCGCCTTTATTCGTGCTTAAATGACCATAGGTAAACGAGTAATGTCCCCAAAGCTCATAATGTTGCTGCCAATAACGGCTACTTAACTCCACACCATAGGCAACACTTTCGCCCAAATTGACATTGTGGTCGGTATTTTTAATCCAACCGCCATTAATAAACTCACTGACAGGATTGGCAGTAGGACTGGCAAATAAAATCAAATTTTGTAAGTGAGAACCATAAGCAGTACTAATCAATTGCCAATGTTCGTTTAATTCTTGATTGATGATCAACTCGACTGCTTTTGCCGTTTCTGGCTGTAAATCTGGGTTAGGAACTCTAAAGGTATCGGCAAGATAACGACCTTGACTATCCTGTTGACCTGTAAAGATCGGAAG
>NZ_CALETI010000030.1 GCF_937920075.1 uncultured Agitococcus sp. | reverse complement strand
CTCATTTTCAGCTAACTGATTACGAATAAAAATCATCCGTTGACGAGCATCAGGCGCGTAAGCACTGTTGGGAAAACGAGAAACCAATTCTTTAAAATTATCAAAAGCTTGACGAGAGTTGTTTAAATCACGATGCGCGGTGTTGAGCGGAATAAAACGTAAAAACGCATCTTTGTCAGAATCAAAATTGGCCAAAGCACGAATGTAATAGGCATAATCTAATTGGCTATTGTCGGGATACAAACGAATAAAACGATCAGCCGCCGAAATAGCCCCTGCATAGTCCAAATGTTTGTAACGCGCATAAATCAAGTCGAGTTTGGCTTGTTCGGTGTAAACCCCAACAGGATAATGAGACTCTAAATCTTCTAAATGTTTGGTTGCTGTTTCAAAGTTGGCATAACGTAAAGATTTTTGCGCCGCTTCGTAATAGGCTTTTTCGGTTAAGGTAGCATTTTTGTTAGTTGGAGTGCTGCTACAAGCAGTGGTTAAGGCTACTGTTAAAGCCAAAAAAGCAAACAGACGCATATTTATCCTCAAAAAAGTGTAAACTAAGCAGATATTCTATTATCAAACATTTCTGACTGTTAAGCCAAACATGACTACGCAAATACAACACACTGCCGATGAACCATCAACTGTTTTAACTGAAACAATTCCTTTAGATTGGGGTGGTGCGCGTTTAGACCAAGCCGTTGCCCGTTTATTTAGTGATTATTCGCGTGAACGTTTAAAAGATTGGATTAATCAAGGTCATTTATTGGTTGAAGGCAAAGTCTGGCGTCCTAAAGATCGTGTGGTTGGTGGTGAAACCGTCACCTTAGAA
This sequence comes from uncultured Agitococcus sp., assembly GCF_937920075.1. Lineage (GTDB taxonomy): Bacteria > Pseudomonadota > Gammaproteobacteria > Pseudomonadales > Moraxellaceae > Agitococcus. The sequence goes on along the minus strand of NZ_CALETI010000030.1, from coordinate 933 downwards.
ATTATGTTGGAAGTGGAAACTGAAGCCAAAGCACAAGATATTCCTCTTAATATTATTTATGAAGATGATGATATTTTAGTGTTGGATAAACCCGCAGGTTTAGTGGTTCATCCTGGTGCAGGTAATCCAGATGGCACCTTATTAAATGCTTTATTGTTTCATTGCCCAGATTTAAAAAATATTCCTCGTGCTGGCTTAGTGCATCGTATTGATAAAGACACCAGTGGTTTATTGGTTGTTGCCAAAACCTTGCCTGCTCAAACTTTTTTGGTGGCTGAGCTGAGCGAAAAAAATGTCTATCGTGAGTATGAAGCCGTTGTCCAAGGCTCATTGGTCAGTGGTGGCACTATAGATGCTCCGATTGGTCGTCATCCCAGTGAACGCATCAAAATGGCAGTGATTGGTAGTGGCAAACCTGCGGTGACGCATTTTCGAGTGATTAAGCGTTATCGGGGCATGACTCATGTGCGTATTGAATTAGAAACAGGCCGAACCCATCAAATTCGGGTTCACTTTGCCCATAAAGGTCATCCCTTGTTGGGTGATCCTGTTTATGCAGGCCGTCCACGTTTGCCTAAAGGGGCAACTGCCGAATTAGTTAATGCTTTACAATGCTTTCCACGCCAAGCATTACATGCTCGTCGCTTAACTCTTACACATCCAGTTAGCTATGAGCAATTATCGTTTGAGTCACCGTTACCAGCAGATTTTGTCCAGTTATTACATGAATTAGATATGGATTTAAAAGGTGGCTTGTAAGTAGTTGGATAGTAATATAATATGAAATTGTTAGGCGGCTAATCAGTTTTAAAAAGCTTTTTTAGGGATAATGGTCATAAAATGGTCAAGATATTGTTTTATCTTGGCCGTATAGATCAATACGGAGGTTAGTATGCGCCATACTCATTCAAAGTCATTAAAAGATAAAATTAA
>NZ_CALETI010000029.1 GCF_937920075.1 uncultured Agitococcus sp. | reverse complement strand
TTTTTAGCAGAATAAACGGCACAGAGTTTATATTCGAGGGCATCAAGCACAACATCACTAAAATCAAGTCAATGGAGGGCATTGATATTTGTTGGGCTGAGGAAGCTGAGGCAATTAGCGATATGTCATGGGACGTGCTTGTACCGACAATCAGAAAAGCCAATAGCGAGATTTGGATTAGTTTTAACCCGAAGTTTGATGATGATGCAACATACGTCAGGTTTGTAAGCAATCCGCCTGCAAATTGTGTCGCTGTTAAAATGAATTGGACGGATAACAAATACATATCACAAGAATTGATTGATGAGAAAAACGACTTAAAAGAGAGGGATTTAGACAAGTATTTGTGGGTATGGGAAGGTCATTGTCTCAAGGTTTTAGATGGTGCTGTTTATAAGGACGAAATGCAAAAGATGCGGCTTGATGGTCGCATATCTAACGTGCCTTACGAACCATCCAAACCAGTGTACACGTTTTGGGATTTGGGTTTTGGTGACTCTACCGCGATATGGTTTGTGCAAATGGTAGCGATGCAGTACCGCGTTATTGATTACATTGAAGACAATCGCAAGTCAATCGACCACTACGTTAAACTCATTCAAGCCAAGCCTTATGTTTATGAGCGTCACTATCTGCCACATGACGGCCGTCATGCGAACCTAGCTACAGGCAAAACCATTCAAGAGATTGTCGAGGGCTTTGGCTTGCGCGTCGAGATAGTGCCACAGATAGGCATTGATAACGGCATTAACGCTGTCAGAATGGCAATGCCGAATGTATGGATAGATGAAAATAAGTGCAAAGAAGGCATAAAAGCATTAGAGTATTATCACTACGAAACAGACAAGAACGGCAACAGGCGAAACATTCCCGCGCATGATTGGTCTAGTCATGGGTGCGATGCGTTCCGTTATATGGCTGTAGCGTTCAAAGAATCAGTAAAACATAAGCCGATTAAAAAGGCTTACATTCAACACGGCTGGATGGGTTAACAATTATTTTATTGTCGAGACGACAACATGAAAGACCAAGATTTATATAAGCAGTATTGCGACAACATCAAAGCGGATATTGACGCTAAACATGATGAACGTGAGCTAATGCGTGATGACCAACGCTTTGCAGCGGGCGACCAATGGCCTGATTTAATCCGCAAAGGTCGTGAAATGTCGGGACGGCCTATCCAAACAATTAACCGTTTGCCTGCGTTTATTGACCAGATTGTAGGTGATGCGCGTCAAAACAAACCGTCTATCAAAGTCCATGCTGGCGAAGATGGTGATGAAGATATTGCGGCGATTTATGATGGCCTTATTCGCTCAATTCAAAACGAGTCTAACGCTGACTTTGCTTATGATACTGCCGTCGAGAATACCGCTTGCTTTGGCTTCGGTGCGTGGCGTGTTAAGACTGAGTACGAGTCCGAAGATAGTTTTAATCAGATTATTTGTATCGAGCGTATCACTGACCCGTTAGCTGTCTATTTTGATAAGAATAGCGAATTGCCAGACTATAGCGATGCGCGTCATGTGACTGTCAGGGTTAAGATGACAAAAGATGATTACAAGCAAAGATGGCCGAAAGAAGAGGAATCAGACTATAACTTTGATGACTTCACAGGCGATTGGATTGTTGATAAAGACCAAGTCATTGTTGCTGAGTATTGGCATAAGGTTGACGAAAAGGCAACACTCTACGCGGTGCAGGATTTTGAAGGCAACACACAGGTAACACTTGAGAAGCCACAGCAAGGATTTAATGTCGTTAATCAGCGTGAGACCACCATCACTAAGATTAAGTGCTGCATGATGAGTGGTGCAGGCATATTAGAAACAACAGATTGGGCAGGTAAGTATTTGCCGATTGTTGGTGTTAATGGCAAGGAGGATTTAGTTGACGGCAAGCGTACATTGCGCGGACTTGTACGGTTTGCTAAAGACCCTCAACGGATGTACAACTACTGGCGAACAATCGACACTGAACAAAAAGCCTTAGCACCTAAAGCTCCCGTGTTAGTGACTGCTAAACAAATTGAGGGTTTTGAGCAACATTGGCAAGACAGTCTAACGTCAAATATGCCTTACTTGATGATTAACGATGTGCCTAGCGCACCTGCACCTAACCGTATTAACGCTGGTATTGTGGATAAGGGCGCAAATGAAGCGGCTTTGATGTGCGTTGACGAAATGAAGTCAACGACAGGTATTTTTAGCGCGTCACTTGGCGAACAAGATAACGAAAAATCAGGCCGAGCCATTCTTGCACAACAGCGTAAAGGTGATACTGCTAACTTTGCATATATTGACAACATCGCACGGGCTATCAAATGGACAGGCCGTATCATTATCGACTTGATACCTAAAATCTATGACGCGGCGCGTGTTGTTA
>NZ_CALETI010000028.1 GCF_937920075.1 uncultured Agitococcus sp. | reverse complement strand
CCGTTATTATCTACGTTAATGGTGTAAGTGAGTGTGCCACCCGAAGGCACAGGGTCTGGGCTATCACTTTGGTTGACTACAATATCTACTAATGCGGCATATGCTTGATTGGTTATCATCAAACATAACAACAATAGCCCTTTATATAACCAAACCGATAGACTACGCACTGCCCTCTCCTCTATTTACGCACTAAGCATCTAAGCCAAAAACCAACACAAGCTGCTCATAAAACTTCAGTCTTATAAACAGCTTGGCTGACTCATTATTTTTTCGGCTTTTTGACTGATGGTTTAGATTTTTTGGGCACTTTTTTACTCATATTACGAGCAGCTTTTGCAGCTTTCGCTTTACGCATCTCTTCAACAACAATATCGCCTGTTTGGTCATAAGAAATAATATTCTCACCAAAATAAGCAATCTCCACACGACGACTTAAAGCATGACCTAATAATTCATCTTCAGCCGTTTTGAGTTTATTAAAGCCTTCTGCTTGATAACTAAAGCGAGCTTTATCTATACCTTTTTTGATCAAATAATTGAGTACAGATTTAGCACGACGTTCGGACAAGGCTAAGTTATAGGCTTTACTAGCACGAGAGTCTGTGTGTCCCACTAAAATAGCAGTCATATGTGGATATGCTTTTAGAATTTCAGCAACACGATCTAAAATTAATGCGCCTTTCTCATTAATATCTGATTTATCCAATGCAAAATGCACATTACGTGGCACATTGACTAAATCAATCGGCTCAGAACTAACTTCTGGAATAACAACAGGCTCTGCAAATGGCTTTTTCGGACGTACTCTGCTCTTATCCAGTACATCTTGTACAGGTTCCGCTTTAGCAACCATCATTGGACAAGGTTTTTCTTCTGGAGGACAGAAACAATTATCAGCTAATTTGCGCGCTTTTTTAGCTAATCTTTCGGCTGCGGCAAAATGCTCTCTAGCATGTCGCCATCCTAACTCTTCATGTTCATGACCTGCCCAAACCAAACGCACTTCCATTTCTGCAATCGGTGCAGCCGCACACGCAAAACCTTGATGTTGTTTAAGCTCTGCCGCAATTTTCCATAAATCTTCACGCAAACGCACTGACTCAGGAATCACTAAGGTATCCATAGAGATACTATTATTAGCGGCTTCCATTTCTTTAATGAGTTTATACGATTCCGCTAAAGCATTCTCGATCACTTGGCTACGGTCATTTTCATAATATTCGTGCATAGCAAAATCTAGCCAAGCCTGCGCCTTAACTAAAAAATAATTTTCCGCTTCAATACCATTATTATTTAATTTGGCAATTCGACTTTGTGCAGTTTTTAAGGTCTCCAAATCACGACCAATCACTACATCACTAATACGATCTTGCTGAGGGGTTGCTAAAGTTTCAGCTACTTTTGGCGTATCCTGATTATTTTGCGCTTCTTCAGCATGAACACCCTGAGCCATATAAATTGCAGCAATACAGCACAATGTTCGTGTTAATTTATTATAGGCCAACATTTTTGGGCTCCAATGCTTTATTGGTTGAAGGCTTATTGCCTCCAAATAAATCCTCATCAAACTTAAAGCGTAAACGCATATAAGCCCCATCTACGGTAAAATCAGTACCTACTAAATCGGCATCATCATAGCTTAACCAGTTATATCCCAACGACAGCCATAAATTAGTAGTCACTAAATAACCTGCCTCCGCACCAAGTACCGTACGTTGGCCACCTAAATCACCACTTAACCATCCTGCTTGAATGCTAGTTTCCCAACGTTCACTAATATCGTGAATAATTCGCCCACCAATCAGATAGGTTGTCGCTTCGGAATCTAAATTACTCGAATTATCGGTATACCATTTGGCTGCTAATTGGCTTGCAAATGTCCAGCGACGAGTAGGATGATAATTAATATGATTAGAGAAAATATAACTATCTGTTTTGCTATGAGCATTTAACGTTGCTTTGTTATCATCTAATTTGTATTCAACTTTGGTCAACATATCCCAACGATTAATATCAACTTGACGATAAGCTGCACCTAATTGAAAACGGTTTTGCACACGATTGCCGACATTCACGCCATGATTATCGGTCAAACTCAACATATTTTTAGTCAACAATGTCCAATCACGAGAAATTTTATAAGCAAAACCGAGTGTATTTAAAATACTATCGGCACTATCAGCCCAACGTAAATCAATTTTACCTGTCGCTTTCCACAATGGATTAGCTAAGTATTCCACGCCCAAACTCGCAGCAATTGCATCACTATTACTATCACCATCTAAGGTACGTACTTCTTCAAAATTGGTATTTAAACGTAAACCTTCTGTTAAATACCAGCTATTACGCAAGCCAATAGCGGCCTCAACATCTTCGGCATTAATTGCATCACGGACACGATATTCACTAAATACGCGGCCATCTTTCATGTAATTACTTTCTACACCAATGACCGTATTATTACGTTGTTGTTGATCATTCAGACCAAAGCCACCATTAACCGATGATGATAGTTCATGTTTAGCGTATAACTTACTTTGACTATTGATCCGATAATCGCCACCAACAGAAATAACCTTGCGATCACTATTTTCGATGTCCTGTTCATACTCACCATAAACACTCGCGCCATCTAATTGAGGAATTTGAATGTTTAATTTGCTATGCACAGTCACACCTTCATAAGGAGTCACCCCTAAATTTGTGTTATTGGCAGGCAAAGCGGTTTCGTCATAAAAACGACCACCTAACTCTGCGGTAAAATGCTGTGCAAATGAACGACTAATTGTTGCTTTAACGCCATGACGTACACCACCTGTTGTCACATTCTCGGTACGAATCGCTTCAGTCAACAAATTACCCCATGAATCCATATTAATGGTTGCTTTAATACCGCTTTCGGCACGGCCACTGGTTAATGGAGCAGCTGGATTTTCAAATGCTGTATCACTTTCGCCATAATAAACACGGGCATTAATTCTTGGGGTACTGTGCAATAATTCTGCACGGCTAGCTTGCCCTAATGCTTTAGTTTCACGATCTGATTGAGCAACCTCAGCAATAAGTTTTGTTGCTTCAGTCAATTGTAGTGTGAGATTAGCACTGGCTAATTGATAATTATCATTGGGAGCATCTTCTTGAACAGCCGCTGCACCTACAGTGATTTTTTTACCTAATTGTTGCTCAACTTGAACACCACCAACCACATAGTCTTCACCTGCAACTTCTTCAACTTCAACAGTCACACGAATTGCGTAAGGGTTAAGATTGGCATCTAAACTAGGTACTGGCGATTTAAAATAAATACTTGATGTTAAGGCTTCAAACTCATAATCAGTAAAACGAGTTTTAGCTTCAGTATTAATAATTAAGCCCAAATTATTGCGGTCACGCTTAATAATTTCGACTTTTTCACTATTTACTTTTAAGCCATCAAGACTAGGCAAAACATAAGGCCCAGAAATACCTTGTGCAGGAATTTCAAATACTCTTTGTTTGGCATTAGTTTGAGCAACAAAAGTTGTCGCTTTAAAAGTATCTGTTGCGTAATGACCACGGATACCTGTTAAAGAGCGGTTATATTGTCCTAAAGATAAAGCCTCTGTACCCTCAATACGTGTGGTGTAATCACCAAACATGATGTAAGAACGACCTTTATCTAAGCGTACATATAACTTACTAGTAGATTGTGCATCAAAACCACGTACTGCTGAATCACCATAGACAGGATAGTAATCATCTGGACGAATATCACGGAATAAACGCTGATCTTTTTCTTTATTAGAGTCATAGGCTAATGTTAATAAGTATTCCCCCTTAACTTTGCCTTTTAAGAACATCGCAGCACGACCACCTACATTTAATTTACCATCATTGCTACTTGATAGATTTTGTAATTCTGCTTCAAAACCGTCATTCGCGTAAGCAGGTTGAACTTTGGCACTATCAAAATTTTTAAATGACACCATTCCTTCAACAATACCTGCTGCCACCATAGGACGTAACTCAGGCACAAAACGAATATTTTGTTCTGTTTTTAACACACCACTACTGACACGAATTGTTGATTCACCTGCTTGTGTTGGGGCAACTAGTTTGACACTAAATTCACCACCCTCAACAAATAATTGAATGCCTTGAGTTTTGGGATCTAAATCTTTGGCTCTAAAACGTCCTGCATTACTTTCTAAAGTAATACTTGTACGAGTGGTGATTGGTACACCCGCTTCGTCTTGTAATTTCACTGACACTAAAACTTCATTGCTACCATTTGCCTCAACGACTTTTTGATCAGTTGTCACCAGCAATTTAGCCAAGTTTGCAGGTGCAGTAACCACCAAGCTACGAGTACCACGCACATTACCCAAACCATCAAATTGTTTTAAGACAATACGGTTTTGACCCGCTTTTAAGTTAATACCAATATATTCGCGCGCCTCTAATCGTTGCTCGGTAACGGCCATACGAATACCCATACTTTTTTCATCAAGCACTTGCTCGTTTACACTTAACTCAAAACGTGCGCCTAAAACACCTTTAAATAAAATACGAGTTTGAGAGTAAGGTAAAACTTGTCCATCAACTAAATTTAAAATATCTAATTGATTAGAAGAGGTATTGTCTAAATAGCTTTCAAGGCTACGATTATCTTTGGCAAGCTCGATACGATTAATATCATCTTCTTGAGAGTTCTGATCGGCTTTGACTACAGCCGTTGTTAACGTGGGCATTTTGGCTTTGCCATGTAAACCACATTCATTACCTGTATAATTAACACAGCCATTAGCTGGCAAAGAGCGTACATCACTTGGATTATTACGTTCAAAAGTCAGATCTGCTTTTAATTCGCGTTCTAACTCACCTATCGCCTTATCACCTTGATTACGACGGGCATAAATTTCTGCCATCGCTGGACCAGAACAAGTCGCATTATCGGTGGTAATAGCAAAATCTGCTCGGTGAATTTCTCCCGATTTTAAGTCAACAAAACGACTTGATGGATCGCCTGCGTTACGAACATTTTGCTCAATTAACTCAACATCTTCTGGCAAAGAGGTTCTATCTAATTTAAGAACATGTGTTGTCGGACGTAAGCCATAAAAATTAAACTTACCTTCAACATCAGTAACTACATAAGTACCGTCTTCTAAAATCAGACGAACATTAGGCACCCCGATTTCTTCTAAGCCTTGTACACCATCACGATTACAATCCGTATAAACCTTACCAATCACAAAGGCTTCTTGGCTAAATACGCCTGCCGTTACTTTCACTGCTGCAACGGCTTCTTGTGATGAAGCCCCTATACTATCTGTTGCAATAACACGATTTATACCATCACCATGTAATGCACCTGTCCCAATATGAGCCCTATAGGTCAGTTTTACTTCTGCATCTGCTGCAATATCTCCTACTGTAAAACTTAACACAGGTCCAATACCACCTTGAGGATTTTGCAACACTTTGTCTACACGGCCACTGTCCTGTACATAACTAAAGCCTTTAGGTAAAGTATCTTTTACCACCACCTTAGTCGCAACCGTCTTATTAACAGACACATTACGCACCACAACGGTATAATCAACAAACTCGCCTAATTCAGCGTTTTTACGGTTACTTTCTTTTTTGATAAATAAAGAAGCTTTATCAATGGCTGGCGGATCCATTGGAATATCTAATTCTACTGGACCGTCTGTGGGTAACACATTAAAACGGCCTCCATAAGAGCCATCATCATCACCTGTTGTAAAATCACCTGTTGAATGAATAACACGATTCTTGGTGGCTGGATTATTCAATAATGCTGTTGGTGATACCACACTGGGATAGGTATAACCATCGGGCGCAGTAATCACCAAGCGATAAAAACTGCTTATCGCATTGGTGGCTGGCACAAACGGAAATCTAAACATACCGTCATCACCTGCATCTACAACACCATCACCATTAATATCTAATGTACCTGTAATAATTGTCTTTTTACAGGCTGAACTAGCCTCTGTATCAACTTCGCATTCTTTAAAATTATCATCAAATAACTTAAACGGAACTTCTTTGCCATTTTCAACACGAATTAACTTAACAGTTGCACCATTAAGCAATTTACCTGTTTTGCTATCAAACACGACACCAAAAGGGTCAACTAATAACTCTCTGGAAACCTCACCTACTTGATTGATTGGGTCTTTATAAACCTTCATTTCTAAGCCTTGCTCATCTTTTTTGATGGTTTTTCCATCATTTTCTAAGCAATGGATAATCGTAGCGGTGACTTTGTCATGAGCAATTGTTTCTAAAATCTCGTTTTGCTTAATTGGCGTATTTTCTAAACGGGAGCGTGTTGGTAAAGGTTTTTCTAAGCGAAATAAACCAGTATCTTTACCCGTTTCAATGGCCACTACAAATTCTTCATCTAAATATGCAGAATCATAATTACCTTGACTATCCCGACCAAATGCACGCACTCTTAACAACAACTTATCTGCTACACCAATTTGTGTATTACACTGTTCTGTTTCTGTTTCTAAGAATAACTTTTGATTGGCTAAAATTTTGCTTCTTAGCACTGAATAATTAGCATTTTTACTTTTAAGATCAGCAGGTTCAAATATTAAAACACTGGTTTTAACTTCTTCTTTAGTCACAAAATCTTTATAGACTTTCATTTCTTGATTTTGTGAGTCTTTTTTAATAGTTTTGCCATCATCTTCTAAACAATGAATAATTGTCACTTCAACTTTGTCAGTTGTTAACACTTCTAAAATTTGATTTTCTTTGGTGACATTTATCAACTGACGAGTTTTTGGATCACGACGTGACTTGGTTTTTAACGGGTTAGATAACCTAAACAAACTACTATCAGTTTTATCACTGGCTTCTTCAGCTATCACAAACTCTTCATCTATAATGGTGGCTGAATCTTCTAAAGCAAAAGAACGTACTCTCAGTAACACTTTGTCTGCTATATTTGGGCGAGTATTACATTGAGCAACACCTGCCTCTAAATAAATAAACCCTTCATCTGGCTTAGTCGCTGTTACTAAAACTTTTTGTTTATCAACCGTATAATCATTATTTTTTGAGCCTAACGTTGCAGCAACAACACTTAGTTTATCGACAGTATTTTTAGTTAAGCTCGAACGTGTACTTTTGGCTTGCAAATTAATATTAATTTTATCATTTAATTTTGCGTCAGCTGGCGTTGTGCCAATCACAAATAAGGTAACTTGCTGTTGAGGGTTTAAAGAAATGGCACTATTCACTAAAGAGTCCACACCTGCATCATAAACACCATTATTATTACTATCAATAAACACCTGCAAATTAGCAATATCTTTGTTATCACCAGTTAAATTGCTAACTAGAATATCGTAACTATCAGCCAAAGAACCTGTATTTTTTAACTCATGTCTCCATAAAACAGGCTGACTTGGCAACACCACTAAATCATTTGCAGCACTTAAACTAACATTAAAGCCTAAACTTGAGCTAATAATTAACTCATCATTCACCGATTGCTGTTGATTCGTATTTTTGCTTTGAGCGGTTAGTGTTAATTTTATTTTATCTTGATTTGCCAGATCGTTAGGTACAGTACCAACAAGCAATAATTTGGCACTTTTATTTGCATCTAGGCTCAATTCGGTAATTTGCTGATCTATGCCAACATCATATCGCTCATTATTGTTTATATCTTGAACGATAATCACATTTAATAAATCGCTATTATCATTAGTTAATTGAGTGACTGATAACGTATAGCTTTCTGCAAAACTACCGTTATTTTGCAACACATGAGGCAATGCAACTACGTCATTCAGTTTTGCTACACGGCTATTATCAATCAATAAACTGAAAGAGTTTTTTTGCAATAATGTGGTTACCACATTAGAAAAAGCTTGTTTTTCTTCATTGCCATATTTGTAATAACTGACAAACTGATTATTTAAGTTTGAGAGCTGCTGTGTTGTTACCTCAACTTCTACATCAATTTGGCCTTCTTGTTTAACATCAAATGATGAATAAGCAACCGCAATACGATCAATTTGTGTTAATGATGGTAACGTACCACTGTTATAACGATGATAAACTTGTTGAGACTCACCTTTTAGATGATAAAGCAGCTCCCCTCCCCCTTTACGCAGATAAATATCTTTAAAAGTGACACCTACAGGCAAGGGATCATCAAAAATAACTTTTTGCTGATTAACACCATCAATACTCACCGTAGTACCTAAGGCAACAGCATTACCTGTGTTACTAAACTCAAGGCTATAAAGTAAGGTATTACTTGGGTTATTGAGATTTATCTGGGTTTTGTTAACATTTTTACTTAAAACAAATTGTGGGGCATTGGTATAAACATTATCTGTTTGTTGCAGTACTGGCACACCTTGAGAACCAAAGACTTTGAGCGATACGCTAAACTGACTGCCTGGCAACAAAGTTGCTGGCAATTGCGCTCTAACCAACAAAGACATACTTTGTCCAACCGCAATCTGCTCTAGATGTGCTGCTGGATCAATAATGACATCACCAGCATCAAACGTACCATTTTTATTAACATCATGAATTAATTGTAAATTTATTAAAATACCGCTATCACCACCAACATCGGTCAAACTAAAACGATAACCATCATCTGCATTACCTGTGTTGGTTAAAATATGTGGCCAAAATACAACCTGACTTGGAGAAGCAACGATATCATTAGCTGGTGTTAGAGTTGCAGCTAAAACAGGCAATACTTGAACAATAACAGGCTGCGATTTTAATAGATAAGTTTCGCCTGTTTCATTGACAAACTGGGCAAAAGCTTCATTTTTTATTTGATAGCCTGCAGCAGGCATTTGCGCATAAGCCACTCCACAAAGCATCATACATAACGCAACTAACGTGCGTAACATATAAATGACTTGTGTAGAATAGTTTAAAAAATACACGATATAGCCTTTATTTTTAGAAGAATTATGTAATTGATTGGCACAAGTTGATAAACACATACGTTGTACCTAACTTATATGACTTAGGCTATAAACAGCACATAAGCACAACAGAAGACTAAGCCTAAAAGAGTCAGTAAAACCTGACTCTTTTAGCACATGAGCATCCCTGCTCTGTATTAAAAATTAATCAATTAAGGATTATTGATCAATTTTAACACTAAAGGTAAAGGTAGCAGATTGAGTACCATTTAATGTACCAACATCAGCCTGTAACGCACCTGCTGCACCATCAGCTGGTTTGGTTGGAACAGTATTCACTGTGCCACCTGTTACCACTGGTGTAGTTGCTGTAGTTACAGTACCACCTACCACTTTATCAAATAAAGTCGTAAATGATGGTGTAGTATCATTAATCAGTACACTAGTTACTGGTGATACACCTTCGTTAGTAGCAACGATACGGTACATAATACATGCACCAGGCAAGGCGTTAATGTTGGCGTTTGTGAACGCAGCATCGGCATTACCATCACAAGCAGCGTCTAAAGCTTGCTCTTTATCTAAACGGATTTGACCACCAATAACGTTTGTTGTATCGGTATTAGTTGCACTTGGCGCAGCAATACTGTTAATTGTACCAACTGCCTGAGCCAATACCGTTAAGGAGTCTGTTGTACCTGGTGTTGCACCAGCAGGAGCTTGTACTTTAGCAAAAATACGTACGCTTTCGCCAATATCTAAACCAGCTAAGCCATTACCCAAACCTGTACCTGCAGTACCTACAGTGACTGTATGGAAGTTGTTGTTACCAGCACCTGCTGTACCTGTAATAACGGCATCAGCGGCATCTAAAACACCATTGTTATTAGTATCAATATATAAAATTGTACTAAAACCAGCTAAAGAGTTTGTACCTGTTAATAACAATTCGTCCAAAGCATCGCCTTCTACTACGTTACCATTATTAGTTAAGGTGTGCTCATAAACCACTGTACCACTTGGGAACACTTGACCTGTACGATCAGTAGTCATTTGTAAGTTACGAACCGTATTGACACTCACCGCATCACGCTTGGTATCTGATGCACCAGAGATAGGCGATGTGATTTTGAAGTAAATATCTTGTGGTGAAGTTGGTGTCGCAGCGGCATTAGCAGGCACAGAAATGACCGCACAAACTAACTTGCTATCCGTACCAGTAGCAAGAGCGGAATCATTAGCGGTTATGGTACCCGTGTTGATAATAGTGGCTCCCATAGTGGCACAGGAACCACTAGTAGATAAGCGGAATACGGCTGTCCAACCTGGAGGTAATGCAGCCATAGCAGACGTAGAGCCTGCGGCTAAATCATAATTATCAGCAATACCTCGTTTATTTTCGATTAATAATGGGAAGATTACGGAAGTACCAGGATTGGTAGTTTGAGTAGTCCATGGTGTGCCACTATTATCTTCAGTACCTGCGGAAATGAGAGGCACTGTTGCTGTGGGATCATTGTCACCAGCACCCAATAAATTTTGCGTTGGTGTGGTATTGTTAGACAAGTCAGCTACGTTAGGTGTAATTGCAGTTAATGTATCATTAACGCTATTGTTTACACCTGGGTTAGCAACAGATGTTGCTGTTTTAACCACAGTAAAGCCACCAACAGGAACGCTTGAAGTGCCTGCTGGCAAGGTTGCTTTTAACACAACTTTATATTCACCACCAACTGGCAATACACCAGTATCTGGAATACCGTCACTGTTAGAGTCTTGTAAAACGTTGACACCATCAGCTTGATATAATTGGAATGATGTGCCAGCTGGGAAACCATTAACACCTGCGTTAGCATAGGTTACGTTAAAGGTATCAGCACCATTACCTGTGTTATGTATCCAGTTATCAAATACAACTACCTCACCCTGATTAACATCAGGATTGGCCACAGTCAGTGTTGGAGCAACTAAATCATTAGCACCACCATCAGCTGTTGTACCAGAGGCATTGTTGGCAACCACAGAGGCCGTTGCTGTTACCGTAAAGTTTACGGTATTCGTGTTTTGACCTGTAATATTGGTTGAGCCATTGTTGTAGCCATAAGTTGCCGTATTAGACAATACGCCCGCCATAGCAACGCTGTTACCATCGGCTGTGCTATCGTCCACTCGTACTCTAAATTTTAAAGTACCCGAAGTATTTGCTGGAACTGAGGCGATTGTTGCAACCACACGTTCCGTACCTAATGACGGTGTACCCAATACTTGATAAGTAATACCTGTACCATCAGCCGTATTAGCAGTACCTTCGTTTGGACTTGTATCAATATCATCAGTTAACGTGCCACCACCACTCCATACACCAGAGCCAGCCTGATATTTCATACCACCAACAGTTGCTGGGGTTGCACTTTTAGGTATTAAGTCTGAAATTGCTAAGCTAGTCGCAGCCGTATTACCTGTGTTGGTATAGGTTAAGGTATATTCAACGACTGTACCTGTTGGACCTGTTAAAATATTGGCAGACTTGGTAACAGTTACAACCGCATTGGTAGAAATAATAGCAGTATCTGTATTGGTATCACTGACTGCTAATAAGCCACCACCTGCAGCAGCACTAGCTGTTACAGTCGTCGTGGCTTGTTGAGCATTTGCAGCAGTTACAGGCGCATTAGCAACTACCACAAATTTATACACACCACCCGCTGCTAAAGTCACAGAGGTTACAGGTGTGGCATTATCGGGTATGCCATTACCATCCGCATCTGCATAAATGACAAAGCCTGTTAAATCAAAATTATCCCCAGTATTGTTGGCAACACTTAAGGAAATAGTATCACTACCATTACCCGTGTTGGTTAAGGTATGTGGGAAAGTAACTTGGCCGCCTGGTGCAACATAACGTGTTTCGTTAGCAACCAAATCAAAAGCACGAACTTGTTGAACAACGGTTTGTACGGTGTTAGATGTTGCTGTACGGTTAATCGCAGAAGCATCAGTATAGGTTGCAGTCGCGGTGTTACCGATTAAAGAGTTAGCAGCTGGTGCAGCAGCAAATGCACTTGCACTAAAACCACCAATAGCTACAGCCATCGCACCAGCGATGGCATTTAAACGCCAAACTTTGCTCGTGTTTTGGCAAGCCTGACGATTGTTGTCTTGAGTACGCATAATAAGAACCTCTGGTTATGCTTGGTTTATTAAGTTATATCGCCTTGCCAGCTTTTTACTGGCGCGCTCACAAATATCCCTATAATCCTTAAAGTTGGTGAGCGTCCAGCTCCACACGAGCTTTGTTGACACAAAACTCGTATTCATCTTTCAAGTGGCGAATTTGAAAGACAAAACCGTTAAGAGAAAATCCTTATTCTCTGAAAAAACTATTCTTGATTAACTTTCATACGTGCAGAGACAACAATAGATTTGTCTGCACCTAATTCTTGTAATTTCCAACGTAAAGCACGATATTCTTTGGTGGGTATTGGTTGTTTTTTGGCTGTATCCATTAAGGGAACAGCAGCAAAAGTGACATTATCAATAGAGGCTTCTACAGTTGCCAGCGGATTAGCTGTTTTTGCTTGATATTCAGTGCCTTTAGGAACAGGAATAGTCGCAACTAAATTTTTTACTGCGCCACTGCTGACATTTTTATAAGTGGCACGATACTCAATAACTTCGCCAGGCTTAACCGACTGAATTGGGGCTAAAGTCTCTTTACCATTTTCGACTGATACTTTAAATTGCTCTAACTTGATTTGAACAGGCTCTTTTTTGACGGCTGTTGCCGTTGGTGCAGCATGCAAGTTTGCCGCAAATAAAGCGGCTACAAAAATAGAAATTGTTTTATAAGAAAATTGCTTTAGTTTCACAGTATTTAACCCTTAACAACCCTAAGTTGTTTGTAGTGAATGCTATGTGGGTCTTGAAGATGTGTTAAGGTCACATCAAACACCACGCCGTTATAGTTATTGAGTGTAATCTATTGGCTTTTTATTTAAACAACGGTATTACAAAAAACTAACTGATAACGATTCTTTGATACAGTTCACACTACCTTGTTTACAATCATATCCAAAATTCACACCGTTTCAAGTTAACGATTGATGAAAGAAGATGAGTAGTAGTTTTTCACAGATTAGTGACCATCATCACAATTTTAGTAAGGAATTAAACTTCATCATTTATAAAAAAATCGTCAAATAGTTAGATATTTTTATTTATACAAGCGTATAAAAAACAGCGTATTAGTAGCTTGTCTATTTCTTACTTATAGCAGTTTGCGTTATTTTCATCTAATAAAAATAGCGTGCAGTTGTAATTTTTTTTAAACAAGACTTAAAACTCAATAAATACCATGTACACTCATCTACCAAGTGTTACTTTATTTATTTGCTGATAGCTCGTTAAACTATGGACAAGCTCTTTTTACAACAACTTTCACAGCTCGTTGCTTTACCTAGTGTTTCTTGCACTGATTCCAACATAGATCAGGGTAATCAAGCAGTGATTGACTTACTAGCCTCATGGTTAAGCCACTTCGGTTTTCACTGCGAAGTTATGCCTATTAGTGTAGGCAAAGCTAATTTAATTGCAACTTTAGGCAGTGGTTCTGGCGGCTTAGTCTTGGCAGGGCACACCGATACTGTGCCTTGTGATGCCCAATTATGGGCAAGCGATCCTTTTAAAGTAAGCGAACGTAACGGCAATTTGTATGGTTTAGGCATTGCCGATATGAAAGGTTTTTTCCCTGCTGTATTAAATGCGGCACAAGCTTTTAGCAAAACCAAACTCAAAGCACCACTGATTATTATTGCAACTTGTGATGAAGAATCATCTATGGCTGGTGCAAAAGCTTTAGTGGAAGCCAGCAAACCTCAAGCACGTTTTGCCCTAATTGGTGAGCCAACCAGCTTAAAACCGATTCGCCTGCATAAAGGGGTGATGATGGAGCGGGTAAAGATTTTGGGCAATAGTGGTCATTCGAGTGATCCCAGTTTGGGCAATAATGCTTTAGATGCAATGACGTTGGTGATGAGCGATTTAATGGCTTTTCGTGCCGAAATGCAGAAAAAATACCACAATCCCGCCTTTACTATTCCCTACCCAACCTTAAACTTGGGTTGTATTCATGGTGGAGATAACCCTAATCGTATTTGTGGCCAATGTGAGTTGCAATTTGATTTGCGGCCATTACCAGATATGAATATGGATGATATTCGTCAACAAATTGCTCAACGTTTAAAACGTATTGCCCTACAACAACAAATTCAAATTGAATATGAAGCCATTTTTGAGGGAACACCACCTGCCGAAACACCTGCTGACTCCCCCTTTGTCAAAATGGTTGAACGCTTGACCCAAAGTGAGTCTGGCTCGGTGGCTTTTGGTACAGAAGCACCTTATTTTCGGCAACTTGGTATGGATACTATTATTTTAGGTGCTGGTAGTATAGAAACTGCGCATCAACCGAATGAATATTTACCCATTAAAAACATTTCCCCGTTATTATTGTGGTTAAAACAATTAATTCACCACTATTGTGTACTTGGCTATGCGGCTTAGCCCTCACCCCAGCCCTCTCCCAATGGGAGAGGGAGTTATCGCCAGCTGCGAAGTTTAGTTTTTAGGATAGTAATAATTATGACTGATGATTTTTTGTCTCCCGATACCATGACTGAACAATATGTTCATTGGTTTAGAAATTCTGCCCCTTATATTAATGCTCATCGAGGCAAAACCTTTGTGTTGATGTTTGGTGGTGAAGCAGTTAATCACGAAAATTTTCGCAATATTATTCACGATATTGCCTTATTACATTCTTTGGGTATTCGTTTGGTGTTAGTGCATGGTGCACGACCACAAATTGATGAAAACTTAATTGAATATGGTTTAAATACACCTTTTCATAAAGGCTTACGTGTCACCACCCGCGAATCTTTACGTTGTGTGTTGGATGCAGTCGGATCAATTCGTTTAGAAGTTGAAGCCTTATTAAGCATGGGGTTGGCTAATTCACCAATGTATGGTGCACGTATTGATGCAGTTTCGGGCAATTTTGTCATTGCCAAACCTTATGGCGTGCGTGAAGGCGTTGACTTTCAATTAACAGGCGAAGTGCGTTCGATTGATACCGAAGCTATCAATAAAAACCTAATGAATCATCATGTTGTCATTTTAGGCCCAACAGGCTATTCAACCACTGGTGAAGTCTTTAATTTATTAGCAGAAGAAGTCGCGGTGCATGCGGCGATTGCCTTAAAAGCCGACAAATTGATTTTATTGGGCGAAAAAGAAGGCATTGCTAATGATGATGATCGTTTATTGCGCGAAATGATTCCCAATGAAGTCGATCAATATTTACGTGGCAAAGTCTTAGATAGTGAAATTTTGCGTCATATGGATGCTTCTCGTGAGGCATGTCGTGGCGGCGTGCGGCGCGTACATATTATTTCTTATGCCCGTGATGGCGCATTATTACAAGAACTATTTACCCGTGATGGTTCAGGGACATTGATCACTCAAGACCCTTATGAAGAAATTCGTACCGCAGAAATTGACGATGTCGTTGGCTTGCTTGAATTATTACGCCCACTTGAAGAAGAAGGTATTTTGGTGCGTCGTTCACGCGAGCGTTTAGAAACCGAAATTAATCAATTTGCGGTCATTGAACGTGATGGCATGATTGTCGGTTGTGCCGCTTTATATCCCCTACCTGCTGATGATAATGGCGTGTTAAGCGGTGAAATTGCCTGCGTTGCTGTGCATCCCAGCTACCGCAAAGGTGATCGTGGCTCTGAATTATTAGACTATTTAGAAGCACGTGCACGCAATAAAGGGATTAAAACACTGTTTGTGTTAACCACGCGCACCGCACACTGGTTTTTAGAGCAAGGCTTTAATCCTGTGTCGGTTGATGATTTACCCAAAGAACGTAAAGCCCTTTATAACTTCCAACGCAATTCGCAAGTGTTTAGTAAAAAGTTATAATAGTTCTTTAGGCTTCGACTACGCTCAGCCCACGCAAAAACACTCCCTAAGCCGAGTCATAAAGCGTTCCCTGAGCGGAGTCGAAGGGCAAGCTCCATTATTCATTTAATATCGTTTTAACAAGAGATTTAGTATGTGTGATACCCCAAATATGCGTAAGCATTCTTCCGAAGTGGTTGATGGTATTGAAGCGGCACCTGCCCGCGCCATGTTACGCGCCGTAGGCTTCACTGACGATGACTTTAACAAACCACAAATTGGTATTGCATCAACATGGGCAATGGTGACACCTTGTAATATGCACATCAACAAATTAGCCGATGAAGCTGAAAAAGGTGCAAATGCTGCAGGTGGTAAAGCCGTTGTTTTTAATACTATTACCATTTCTGACGGTATTGCTAACGGCACTGTTGGTATGAAATATTCTTTGGTGTCACGTGAAATTATTGCTGACTCAATTGAGGCTGTTGCAGGCTGTGAAGGCTTTGATGGTATTGTGGCAATTGGTGGCTGTGACAAAAATATGCCTGCTTGTATTATGGGCATGGCACGTTTAAATCGCCCCTCTATTTTTGTGTACGGCGGCACGATTAAACCTGGTGCAGGCCACACTGATATTATTTCGGTATTTGAAGCCGTTGGCCAACACGCCAAAGGTGAATTAAATGCCATCCAAGTCAAACAAATTGAAGAAGTGGCTATTCCCGGCCCTGGCTCTTGTGGTGGTATGTACACAGCCAACACCATGGCCTCTGCCATTGAGGCCTTGGGCATGAGCTTACCTGGTTCCAGCGCACAAAACGCGGTGAGTGACGAAAAAATGTCTGACTGCTACCGTGCAGGTCAACAAGTGCTTGAATTATTGAAAAAAGACATCAAGCCTAGCGACATTATGACCAAAAAAGCCTTTGAAAACTCGATTCGTGTGGTCATTGCCTTAGGTGGCTCTACCAATGCTGTTTTACACTTCTTAGCTATGGCGCATACTGTGGGTGTTGATTTAACCTTAGATGATTTTGTGCGTTTAGGTGAAACCACACCAGTTTTGGCTGATTTACGTCCATCAGGCAAATACATGATGAGTGAGTTGGTTGCCATTGGCGGTATTCAACCTTTAATGAAGCGTATGTTGGCGCAAGGTTTGTTACATGGTGATTGTTTAACCGTAACAGGTAAAACCTTAGCTGAAAACTTAGCCGATGTTGCTGATTATCCAGAAGGCCAAGACATTATCCGTGATTTTGATCAACCTATTAAAGCTGATTCTCACTTAATTGTGTTAAAAGGTAATTTAGCCCCAGAAGGCTCTATGGCTAAAATCACGGGTAAAGAAGGTTTATTTTTCCAAGGCAATGCCCGTGTTTATGCCAGTGAAGAAGATGCCTTACAAGGTATTTTAAACGGCGAAGTGGTTGCTAAAGATGTGATCGTCATTCGCTACGAAGGTCCTAAAGGCGGACCGGGTATGCGCGAAATGTTGTCACCCACTTCGGCAGTGATGGGTAAAGGTTTAGGCAAAGAAGTTGCCTTGATTACTGACGGTCGTTTCTCTGGTGGTAGCCACGGTTTTGTGGTTGGTCATATTACCCCCGAAGCAGCTGAAGGTGGCCCAATTGCGTTAATTGAAAATGGTGACGTGATTACCATTGACGCGGTAACACGTGAAATTAGCGTCAATGTCAGCGATGAAGATATGGCAAAACGCCGTGCTAATTGGACTGCCCCTGCACCCAAATACACGCGTGGCGTATTGGCCAAATATGCTAAAACCGTCTCTAGTGCTTCTGAAGGTGCTGTAACGGATAAATAAATCAAGATATTCCCTCTCCCACTGGGAGAGTGCTAGGGTAAGGCAGAGTGAAGACTCTGCCTTTTTTATTGGAGTAAACAATGACTTGGCTTATCACTAAATATTTAATCACCGCTGCAATGGTGGTTTTAATCTCCGAAGCTGCTAAACGTAGTGACAAATTTGGTAGTCTGCTTGCTGCATTACCTTTGGTCACTTTATTAACATTGATTTGGCTACATGTAGAACAACAATCTAGTAGCAAAATCGCCAATCATGCTTGGTATACCTTTTGGTATGTCATTCCTACATTACCCATGTTTTTAGCCTTTCCTTGGTTAATGGCTCGTTTTGGCTTTTGGCTCAGTCTCATCATCGCCTGTTTACTTACTATCTTTTGTTTTGTCGGGTTTGCCTTGCTTGTTAAACGATTTGGCATAGAATTACTGTAAAACTAAAACAAAAATTAAATGACCTATTGCCAACTAAGGTGAGTTAGGACATTCTTGATTTACTTTAATCACACTATGCTATTTATGAAAAACCTTGATATTGCTCATATTCGTCAAGACTATTCTAAAAAAGAATTATCTGTCGATGACTGTTTACCCGATCCTATCGACCAATTTAATATTTGGCTTGAGGAAGCTATTGCCTCTAAGGTTAATGAACCAACCGCGATGAATATTGCCACTGTTAGTGCTGAAGGAAAACCTTCTGCGCGTATGGTGTTATTAAAAGGCGTAGAAAATCAACAGTTTGTTTTTTATAGCAATTATCAAAGTCGTAAAGGCGAGCAAATTACCGCCAACAGTTATGTTGCTTTAACATTTTTTTGGCCCGAATTAGAACGACAAGTACGCATCGAAGGTAAAATTAATAAAGTTAAAGCTGAAATCTCTGACACATATTTTCAATCACGGCCTTATAGCTCACGCGTTGGTGCATGGGCATCAGAGCAAAGTCGTCCTTTAGATGCAAAATCAACCCTCGTCAAACGTGCGGCTTTTTTTGCAGCAAAATATATTACCAGTGTGCCACGTCCACCGCATTGGGGCGGTTATGGCATTACACCCGAACGTATAGAATTTTGGCAAGGTCGCCCTAGCCGTTTACATGATCGTGTGGTGTATAGCTTAGGCGAACATGGTTGGGAAAAAATTTGTTTGTTTCCCTAAAAACAACTACCAAGGTGCTTTTTGAAAATAACTGACATAACATTCCCCATCCAAACAAATCATTGGATCATGATTTTTTGGATGATTTTTTAATTCCAGTTGATATTGATAACGTTGGCCATTATCTGACACAGCAATAATTTGTTGACCATTCACCGACCAACGTCCCGAATCTTGACTTTGTTGGCTGGTTCCTCCCCACATGCCACCCCCATACGCATCCATACTGCTTTCTTGGTTATATTGATATCGGCCATTCGCTTGTAAAGTAAAACAACTACTTCGGCTGCTGCCTCCACCTGCATTGGCACTAAAATTACTGGCTAAACACCATTTACCCACTAATTGCTGTGGCGTTTGCGCTGATCCGTTTTTAGCTGTTGCTTTTTCCACATTTTGATTATAGCTCACTCGCTGCAAGACTAAACTGCCTTGTAAATCGCCTCCCTGAACAATCAGTTGTTTGCCTTTTAGCTGCCATTGATAACTTAAAATGCCCTCTGTACTTTGTACTAATAATTGATTGTCTTGGGCTTGATAATAAATCGCTTGTTGACCAATTTGACCTGTGCCATCAACATTAAATTGAATCACAAGGCTTTCACCATTCACCTGCCCTTGCCATTGTCCAATTAATTGCGTATTGGCATAACTTAACGGACTCATTAACAAGGCACTGATTAACATTAAAATTCGCATGATGCTTACTCCTTTAGTCATACTAATAGTAAAGTTTGTCACTAAGGATTATGCAACAACAAAGTATCGTAAGCACGACAATATCAATTAACGCCCAATTTAGTATTAATTTGATAACGGGTATTGCGCCCTCCTCCCTCTAATTTGACTACGCAACCTTTAGCCACTAAATCAGCTAAATGACGAGTAGCGGTGGCTTTACTCACTTTAGCCACTTTTTGATATTGTGAGGCACTGATGCCTAATTCAAAGCCTTTTTCACCCCCATCTAATAAACGATTAAGAACTTTGATTTGCTCGGGCAATAAACCAAGCTCATAAAACGTTTGCCAAAATAACTTTTTAAATAATGTACGCTGTATGTTGCTTAGTGCTTGTTGCAAGGTAGCTTCTAAAGTCTGTAAAAACCAGCAAAGCCAAGACGTAATATCCATCGTACCACGCTGACTTTGCTCTAAAATCAGGGTGATGGGTATCAAGTAAATATTGTGCTTTTTGTAATACAAAGGCCGTATAACGTGAGTGCATCAATTGTTCGGCTGTATTTGGTTTTTGTTGTGTTGCCCAAAAACGCTGGCAACACTCTCTATATATTTGGCCTGAGCCGCAGGGACAGAGGTCGTTTTTTTCATAGTTACAGGCTCTTACGGCATATTTATCAAAATAAGCCTTATTTTAACTGCAACAAATTTTGATACAACACAGCAATCATATCTGCACGACTAATAATACCTAGTAGTTTTTGGTCTCCGCCAACAACTGGTAAATAATTAAATGACTTTTCAACAAAGTATGGTATTAAATCAACAATATTTTGGCTTGGTTTTACCATTACTACTTGTCTGTGCATAATATGTTTGACCTGTACTTGCCATGTACCACGCATCTCCGATTGATTACCAAACCACTCTACTACATCCGAAAGAGCCAATGTACCAACTAATTGATGAGACTGATTTAATACAGGTAAACTCATTATATTCATTTCTTTAAAACAAGCTAAGGCTTGTATAATTTGATCATCTGCATTTAAAAACACAACCTCTTTCGTCATTATCTCGGCACAGGACTGCTGAATGTCTAAACGATGATTAGCGTATTGTTGTGCCTCTAAAATAATACTTTCTAAGTCATATTGACTAATATCTAGTAACTCCGCGTGATGCTCTAGTGCATATTCAATATCTTTGGGTTGAATGGTTACTTTTTGTGTGGGAGTTGGAGCAGATGAACGTTGGTTGATTTGTGCAGGCTGAGGATAGTGACGGCCAACCAGTCGGTTAAATATAATGGCCAATCCAAGCAGCAATACCGAATTTAACAAAACAGGATACAGCACAAAATAATAGCCTAAATTGTGTACTGCATCTCCACCAAGTACCGCCGTCATTGCCACCGCACCACTGGGAGGATGTAATGAATCGGTTGTCATCATCAAAAAGATGGCAATACTGACCGCAATACTTAATGCCAAGCTTAGATTTTGAATCCATAATGCACAACTTACACCAATAATAGCTGCAATAAGATTACCAACAAGCATATTCCACGGTTGTGCTAAGGGACTACTTGATACAGCAAATAACAAAACCGATGATGCGCCCATGGGAGCAATATACCAAGGATTTATGCCCCTTAAAAAATACCAACAAATAAGCGATGAAAGCATTAAACCAAGTAATGCACCTAGCGTACTCAAACCTCGCTCTTTAGCGGACAAAACCTTAAAATTAGGCTTTAAATAATTGAGCCATTTAAGTAATATTTTTGACACAACTCAACCAATACATTGAATTAAAAAGAAAAACGGCTCAACTTGAGCCGTTTTATGGTTCATAATCCGTTACTGCAACTGCGAAATATCCGCTGTTTTTAAAAACAACTCTCGCAAACTCGCTAATAAATTTAAGCGATTTTGACGAATGGCTGCATCTTCCGCATTCACCATCACCGAATCAAAAAACTGATCAATCGGTGCACGTAAGGCCGCCAAAGCAGATAACGCTGGTGTGTAATCACCTGCGGCAAATAATGGGGCTAATTGTGTTTGTAAGCTCGCCACTTGGGCGGCTAAGGCTTGTTCAGCCACTTCGCTTAACAAACTATTATCCACACCACCCGTCACCGTCACGCCATCTTTGCTTAAAATATTGGCCACACGTTTATTAGCAGCCGCTAAAGCTTCAGCTTCGGCTAAGTTGCGGAAGTTCGCTACCGCTTTAATACGACGGTCAAAATCTAAAGGTTGAGCTGGCTTGAGCGTTTGTACCGCTTGAATGACATCAACGGCAATGCCTTGTTCTTCGTACATAGCACGATAACGGCCTAATAAGAACTCAAATACCTCATTGACGGTATTTGCATTGCTGAGTTTGCTGCCATAGGCATTGACCGCTTGTTGACTCAAGACATTAATATCTAAGGCTAATTCTTTTTCGATAATAATGCGTAACAAACCAATCGCCGCACGACGTAAACCAAACGGGTCTTTGCTGCCTGTGGGTGGTTGATTGATGCCAAAAATACCCACTAAGGTATCGAGTTTGTCAGCAATGGCAACCGCTAAACCTGTTTTGGTGCTAGGTAAAACATCACCTGCAAATTTAGGTAAATATTGCTCATTTAAGGCTAAAGCGACATCATTGGCTTCACCATCATGTTGTGCATAATAGTAGCCTGCAATGCCTTGTAATTCAGGAAACTCGCCAACCATTTCGGTGGCTAAATCACACTTCGCTAAAATGCCTGCACGTTGTGCCAATGCCACATCACCGCCAATTTGGGCGGCAATAAATGCGGCCAACTCGCTAATACGTTCGGCTTTTTCGTACACTGTGCCTAATTGGGCTTGGAAAACCACGGTTTTTAAGCGTTCATTACGACTTTCAAGTTTTACTTTTTTGTCTTGTTTAAAGAAGAATTCGGCATCGGTTAAACGTGGGCGCACCACTTTTTCGTTGCCTTCAACAATAAACTTGGCATTGGTGCTTTTGACATTCGCAACAGTAATAAAACGAGGCAATAATTTGCCGTTGTTATCAACCAAACAAAAATACTTTTGGTTATCTTGCATGGTTGAAATCAAGGCTTCTTGTGGAACGTGCAAAAAGCGTTCTTCAAAACGACACACCAACGGCACTGGATATTCCACCAAAGCGGTCACTTCATCCAATAACGCCGCAGGCATTAAGGCTTTGCCGCCCTGCTCAGCCGCTAACTTTTCTACCGCCGCCACAATCATCTGTTGGCGTTTGGCAAAATCAGGCACAACGTAAGCCATTTCTAATTGGGTTTCGTAGCTATGCTCTAAGCTGGCTGGATAATTGGTGTAATGAAGTGCTAAACGTTCATCTTGTGCCATAAACCGATGACCACGGGTAATACGGTCAGCTTGTTGACTTAAAATAGTCGTTGGCACAACCTTGTCACCCAACAACATCACCAACCATTGGGTTGGACGGACAAATTCAACTTTAGACGCTCCCCAACGCATACGCTTAGCAATTGGCAAGTTATCTAAGGCTTGTTGCACAATTTGTGGCAACAAAGCAACGGCTGTTTCACCTTGAATATGCTTGCTGACCCGTAATTTTTCGCCGCTACGGTCGATGTCGGCAATATCAACACCATTTTTTTTGGCAAAACCTACAGCCGCTTGGGTGGGATTACCATTGGCATCAAACGCTGCTTTCACAGGTGGGCCATCAACATACACAGTGCGGTCTGGTTGTTGCAAGGCTAAATGTTGCACGCTCACTGCTAAACGACGTGGTGCAGCATAATAACGTGCATGGTCATAACTTAAACCCGCTTGTTTTAAGCCTGCTTCAATGCCTGCTAAAAAACTTTCTGCTAAGGTTTTTAAGGATTTTGGTGGTAACTCTTCACAGCCTAATTCAACTAAAAAAGGTAAAGTGGTCATTATTTGCTCTCCGCTGCCAATTTTGCCAAGACTTCATCACGTAATTCTGGGCTAGCCATTGGAAAGCCTAAACGAGCACGCGCTTGCACATAACTTTGTGCTACCGCACGTGCTAATTGACGGACACGCAAAATATAACGTTGACGTTCGGTGACCGAAATCGCACGACGCGCATCTAATAAGTTAAAGCTATGAGAGGCTTTAATCACCATTTCATAAGCAGGCAACGGTAAGGGTTGTGGTAAAGCCATTAAACGGTTGGCTTCACTTTCGTAAAAATCGAATAAATCAAATAGTTTTTCGACATTGGCATGTTCAAAGTTAAAGGTTGATTGTTCAACTTCATTTTGATGGAACACATCACCATAGGTCACTTTACCAAATTGGCCATCTGTCCATGTTAAGTCATAAACAGAATCCACACCTTGCAAATACATCGCTAGACGTTCTAAACCATAGGTAATTTCACCTGTGACTGGATAACACTCCACACCGCCCACTTGTTGAAAGTAGGTAAATTGTGTGACCTCCATGCCGTTTAACCACACTTCCCAACCTAAGCCCCATGCACCTAATGTTGGAGATTCCCAATTGTCTTCGACAAAACGAATATCATGCACGGTGGGGTCAATGCCAATATGACGCAAAGAATTTAAATATAACTCTTGAATATTATCTGGATTGGGTTTTAACACCACTTGAAATTGATAATAGTGTTGCAAGCGGTTGGGGTTTTCACCATAACGACCATCAGCAGGACGACGTGACGGCTGCACATAGGCGGCGTTCCATGTTTCTGGGCCTAAAGCACGTAAGAAAGTTGCGGTATGAAAAGTACCTGCACCCATTTCCATATCGTAGGGTTGTAACACGACACAGCCTTGCTGCGCCCAATAATTTTGTAAGGCCAAAATCAATCCTTGAAAGGTATTGATGGCTTGAGGAATTGCATTGCTGTTCATTGTTATCTGATGACTAAGAATAAAAAAGTGACCTAGTATAATCGCGGCTTAGGTGTAGGGCTAGACAGTGTTTGATTTTATTAAACATAAATGACACGCTAGACCACTGCTCAAAAAACAAGCGGCCATTTATTGACCAATCACAGCTATTAGGCTTAACTTAACCACAACGCTAAAAATGTATATTTCCTCACATTTAATCGTTTAGAAAACAATAAAATCGTGTCTTATGCACGACTAAATCTAATACCACTCATTTATTGAGCTAATTATCATGTCCTCCTCTAAATCTCTTTTTAACAATTCTATTAAACCATTAATTTTAGCAATAAGCTTTAGCTCTAGCCCTTATAGTTATGCCGATAACAGTTTATGGGATATGTCCTTAGAAGAACTTGGCAAAATTCGTGTTACCTCCTTGGCCTCTGGGACAGCTACACCTCTTGATAAAGCCGCTGCTGTGGCTACTGTTATCACTGCTGAAGATATTGAGGCAATGGGGGCGAATGATATTAGTCAAGTATTAGAAACTGTACCTGATCTTCATGTCGGTATTTCTGACCAAGTTCTTACTCCCAAATATAATATTCGCGGTATTACTTCTAGTCGCAATGCCCAAACATTAATGTTAATGAACGGTATTCCGATTACTAATTTATTTACAGGTAATCGTGGTCAAGCATGGATGGGAATGCCTGTAAAAGGCATTGCTCGTATTGAAATTATTCGCGGACCTGGCTCTGCTTTATATGGTGCGGATGCCTTTGCAGGTGTCATTAATATTATTACTAAAAATGCGGATGATATTGCAGGCACACAAACAGGTGCAGGCATAGGTAATTTTGGCCAGCATAATGCTTGGTTACAACATGGCTCTAGTTATGGTGCAAAAAAGATTTCTTTTAACTTAGAAGCGTACAAAACAGAGGGTTGGGACTCAATTATTAAAAGCGATGCTCAAACCTTAAACGACCAAATATATCAAACCACTGCTTCTCTTGCTCCCAATAAAGTGAACACTATGCAAGCGGTAGTTGAGGCACGATTTGAACTAACAGGCTTAAACGATATATTAAGAATCGGTTACCAAGGCAATTACAATATAGGAACGGGAGCTGGCTTGATACAGGCTTTAGATCCTGAAGGCCGCTTTAAAGCTGAACGTTTTAATGTTGATTATAGTTATAACTTTAATGAGCTAATTCAAGATTGGCAAATACAAACACGAACTAGCTTTTATCGCAGCACTCAAGAAGCAGAAAAAAACATTCTACTTTTTCCTCGTAACTTTGCCCTTTCTTTTGACGGTAATAAAACGTTTTTTAAATATCCTGATGGTTTTATTGGTAATCCTTCACTCAAAGAGGATCATGCCCGTTTTGATTTAAGTGGTTTATTTAAAGGTTTAGACAAGCATTTTATTCGAATAGGCACAGGTTTTTATTGGGGTGATATTTTTGAAGTAACCGAAAGCAAAAACTTTTACTCTAATTACACACCACGTCCAAGCTTAACAGATGTGAGTGATACCAAAGATGCCTTTTTACCCGAAAAAGAACGCACAAAT
>NZ_CALETI010000027.1 GCF_937920075.1 uncultured Agitococcus sp. | reverse complement strand
TTTATCTAGCACTACACCGCCATCTAAACTGAGTTGATAACTTGCTTGATTGTTGCTGTCAAAGAAGTTTTTAATGGTGATGGTGTCGGTACTGTTTTGAATAGCTAAAATTAAGTCGTTGGCTTGTTGAGTGGCGGTGAGTTGGGCTAAGGTTGTGCCTGTGAGGGTGAGGGTGTTTAGTTCGGCGTTGCCATGAATGTTAGTGTCATCAACAATATCTTGGCCTGTAGATTCGATACTACGATTAAAGAAGTAAGTGTCGTTGCCTACACCGCCCATCAATACATCTTTGCCTTGTCCTCCGTCTAAGGTGTCGTCACCTGCATTGGCAATGAGTGTGTCGTTGCCTAAAGCACCCCATAAATTATTATTGGCATTGTTGCCTGTTAAATAGTTGTTGAGGTCGTTACCTGTAGCATTAATAGCTTCTGTGCCTGTTAAAGTTAGGTTTTCGATATGGTTGCTTAATGTCCAAGAGATGATACTTTGAACGGTGTCTAAACCTTCATCGGCATTTTCGAGGGTTTGGTCGTTGAGGTCATCAACGATGTAGAGGTCATTACCTGTACCGCCTATTAAAGTATCCGCTCCAGCACCACCGTTTAGGGTGTCGTTGCCTGCGCCTGTGCGGATGTCGTCGTTAGTGTTGTTGGCTGCGTTATCAATAAAGTCGTTGCTGCTGCCTGTTTCTAGCAACAACCGCTCAACACCACTCACCGTAAAGTTGTTGCCTTGCTTACTGAATGTCCGCTCCGAACCATCATTAACCCAGTTGACGTTATAGCTCTCTGCCGATAAATCCACATAGAAGGTATCAAGCCCTTCTCCACCCACATACTGCGTACCATTTTGATAAACAATCAGGTCATTTCCTGCATTGCCCACTATGTTGACACTGAGACTCTCTATTCCTGTTACTACCGCTTTTTGAAGAGCGATTGTTCCAAAAGGACTTTCACGTACTTCTCCATAGTAATAACCGACACCTGTCGTCAATGCTGACTTTAGAGCATCCAATCCCACAGCAAAAATATCGTATTGAGCAAACTGAATACTTGAGCCATCTGCTTGTTGTACAGACAAATAATTACGATAATAGGTCTTTCCATAAGAGCCATTATCTTCAACCGATGAAGTTTCTATCATCAGACTCAGACTATCATTACCTTCTCCACCATCAATAACAAGATTGGAATACGCTAGCCTTATAGAAGCTGAAATACTATCATTGCCACTACCTGCCAAAATCGTCCCGCTATTGCTATAAGATGCTCCCGCTTGAATATCTGTGATAACGTCGTCACCTGCGCCTGCATCAATAGAGTCACCATCTGCTCCGCCATCTATCGTGTCATTTCCTGCTCCACCTATCAGAGTATCTGCACCATCTCCACCATAGATAACATCATTACCTGCACCTGTACGAATTTCATCACTGACGACTCCACTGGCTCGGTTATCAATCCAATCATTACCACTGCCTGTTTCTAGCAACAACCGCTCAACACCACTCACCGTAAAGTTGTTGCCTT
>NZ_CALETI010000026.1 GCF_937920075.1 uncultured Agitococcus sp. | reverse complement strand
AGAAAAAGTGAATGTGCCTAGTTTTCCTGTGCCTGTTCCAGCCAAAGGTTTAACCTGTTTAGTTTTGGATGAAGATGTCGCTGTTTTTGAAACGGTGAAAGAGCTAATGGGTACACAACATAATGTGTTATGGCGTACTACTATTGCCAGTGCGTTAACGGTATTAGCCACACAGCCAATTGCCATTTTAGTCACTGAGTTGCAGCTTGCTGATGGTGATGCCTCAATTATGATTAAAACTCTAAAACGTGAGTATCCCGATTTATTAACTATTATTAATACTTGCTTTAAAGATACTCAACGTGTGGCGAGTTTGATTAATCAAGCGCAAGTATTTAGATATTTACCTAAGCCTTTACGTAAAGGGTTATTAGCAAAAAGTTTAGAGTCAACCTTGGCGCGTTATAAGCAGTTGCAAGATGTACCTGTGTTAAAAGAAGCTATTAAATTAGAGCAGTCGACAGACATTCAAGAGAATGTGGTGAGTAGTAAGATTGCTGATTATTTAAGCCGCTTACGTGCTAAAGGTTTTGGCGGATCAAAACCAGCGTTGGCTTAGGCGAGTATGACTAACGAAGAAATTCCCTCTCCTATTAGGAGAGGGCTAGAGTGAGGTCTTATTTCGCCCCAAAAAATTGTTCTAGCTGTACACGCATTTCTTCATTAAGGTGACAAGTCATAAACTTGCCATGACGTTCGATCCATATTAACTTGGCATTTACCAACTCTTTAATATGATGAGAAACCGTTGGTGCACCAATGTTGAGTTTGTGCATAAATTCAGACAAGCCAAAACAACATTCATTTTGTTCGCATTTGCCAGAAGCGACGATTTTTTCGCGCAGTTCTAACAATTCTAAATACATTTGCAAACGATTAGGATGGGATAAGGCTTTAAAAGCTTGCGCCATAGCATTTAAATCTTTCATCTTACTACTCTATACCATCATCAATATAATGCTTATTAGTATAACACAATTATATTTTGATAAGTATCGAAATATTAATAGGCTTTGGCAAATTGACGCTAAAAGCGAAGTAATAGGGCAAGTGCGGCTAATTCTTGTTGGGTCGCAAGCGGAGCAGGACGATTGAGTTTTTGTCCATTCCAACGAGGAATAACATGGGTGTGAAAATGAAATACATCTTGGCCACCTGCTTTGCGATTGTGTTGCCAAACGGTGATGCCATCTGCTGCTAAAACCGTCATTTGGCGTTTAGCAACTTGTTGTGCCAAGTCCATCACCGCAAATAAATCTTGTTGTTCAATGGCTAATAAATCAAGACTATGACGTTTGGGAATGACTAAAGTATGGCCTTTGCTCAGTGGGCGAATATCTAAAAAAGCTAAAGCTAGGTCTGTTTCTGCAATTTTGTGACAAGGCGCTTGGCCTGCAATGATTTTCTCAAAGATAGTAGGCATTAGGTTTATCCTCTCATAAAAATATGATTATTTTTAGGACTGACGCGGTTATCGCTTATTTGTAAGCATTTTAATCGTTTTCAACGATTTAATGCTTACAAAACGCGTTAATTTCGGTGAAATGCGCAGCCCTGCATATATCAGCTTTTGATGATTTTTAGTTTGACATCTATCGAAGTATGTAATAATTTGATGGGTATCGAACTAATGCTGAGTTGATTATAACAATGAAAGAACATATTTTAATTATTGGTGCTGGCGCAGTTGGGCAGGTGTATGCCTATCATTTGGCACAAGCGGGTTATCACATTCATTTTTTGCTAAAAGAAAAATATCTAGAAGAAGCACAACAAGGTTTTGTTTTGTATAACTTACGCCAAGACAAACAGCGTCAGCAAGCGATTATTTTTAACAATTTTAGTTGTCACACCTCATGGCAAAGTTTGACCAATATTAAGCTTAGTCAAGTCTGGCTGTGTGTATCCAGCACCGCTTTGGCAGCCATGGATTTAGCTCCGATGAAAGCAGCAATTGGAGATGCTTTAGTAGTGGTTTTGCAACCTGACCCTGATGATGTGAGTCGTGTGCAACAGACCTTTGGTAAAGAGCAAGTCGCGGCAGGGATGATTAACATGATTAGTTATCACACACCCTTAGCCACCGAGCAAACAGCACGTGAAGGCATTGCCTTTTGGATTCCCCCTGTGATGCCTATGCCAGTTGATGGTGAGGTTGAAGGGGTGTCGGCATTGTTGGCCGTGTTAAAAAAAGCCAAAATTAGTGCCTTGTGGCAAAAACAATTTGCGATTGCTAATGCCCACAATACAGGCTTTTTGATGGTGTTTTTGGCCGCTTTAGAATTAAGTGATTGGCAATTTAAGCAATTATCAGCAAATAAAGCGTTATTAAAAACGATGATAGCCGCACAACAAGAGGTATTTGCTGCCTTACATGCAGAATATGGTAGTAAAGCCAGTATGGTGTTGCGACAAATAAAGCCGTGGATGTTACCAGCTATTCTCAAACTAGCACGTCATGTTGCGCCTTTAGATATGGAAACCTACTTACAAGCGCACTTTATGAAAGTACGCTCACAAACCTTATTGTTGTTAGAAGCTTATGTTCAACGAGCTAATAAAAGTGGTATTGCTGTGCCAAATTTGCAAGGGTTGGTGGATAAGTTGGAGAGATAGTAGCGTGGGTTGAGGTACGAAACCCACGATAATGAAATGTCAATTGTGGGTTTCCTGCGTCAACCCACACTACTTATACTCGTTAAGCCATTTCCCACAACGTAGTCAGCATTTCTGCTGCGCCACCACGCAAATGATAGCTTGCTAAACGTGATAGCTCACTATCAATAGGATTAATCTCAATAACAGGAATACCTAATTGTTTTGCAATAACAACAGGTTGTTGAATATAGGGAAATTGAGCACTTGTACCCACCACCACAACCACATCAAAAGGCATGGTATCTAACAATTGATAGAGTTGAGAGAGGGCTTTTTCGGGTAACATTTCTTCAAACAACACCACATCAGGTCGTATTAAACCGCCGCACTGAGGGCAATGTGGTGGTAGGCTGATAGTTTGTTGGTAGTTAGCCAAAAGTTGTTCAGCCGTACTCTGAAAATCACAATCAAGACAATATAAACGTTCAGCACGGCCATGAATTTCGATGAGATTTTTGCTGCCTGCTTGATGATGAAAGCCATCAATATTTTGGGTTAATACCCATGTATTGGGTTTATTTTTTTCGATGTCGGCAATAATCGCATGGCCTTGATTAAACTTAGCTTGATAACACGCTGAACCAATTTGCCACAAATATTTCCATGTAATTTCAGGGTGACGGCGAAACATCGACGCACTTAATGCAGTTTCGATAGCATAGCCTTCGTCTGTACGTTGACCTTCATACAATCCCCCAACCCCGCGATAGGTCGGTAATCCTGAATCTGCCGATAAACCTGCACCTGTAATAAATAATACCGATTTGGCTGATTTAATTAGTTGTTGGGCGGAGGAGAGCGGAGTGGTCATTTCAACACCACCCCATCACCATCAAACACATTAATTTGCAAAGGAATACCTGCTTGCACACTTTGCGACACGGTACAAAAATCTTCAAACTGCGCCAAAATCCGCTCTAAGTGCTCAAACTCGGCAGCCGCTTTACCTAAATTAATGTTGGCATTAATTTGCGTCACGCGTAAGCGTTTTTGCTCATTACGGTCAACCGTACAACTAATGGTTGTCTGAATATTGTCGG